>JBGSTE010000269.1:0-4364 GCA_041736655.1 Phycisphaeraceae bacterium
GACGTTGCCGATGATGATCTGCTTTTCAGCGGCGAAGGTGGACTCGGCCGGCGGGCGCACGATCAGCTTGCCGCCCGACAAGCCCTTGCCGACGTAGTCGTTCGCGTCGCCGGTGACGTTGATCGTCACGCCGCCGGCCAGCCAGGCGCCCAGCGACTGGCCGGCGCTGCCGCGGAGGTTGATCGTGATGGTGTCTGCGGGCAGGCCTTCATCGCCGCGTCGTTTACTGACTTCATGCGAGAGCATCGTGCCGACAGCGCGGTCTTCGTTGGTAACCGGGCCGGTGTAGTCGACCTGCTGACCTTCGAGGATGGCGGGCTGGCAGTGCTCGATGAGTTTGAGGTCCAGTTGTTGTGACAGACCGTGGTCCTGCTCGATGAGTTTGCGGACGCCGACGTTGGTGCGGTGCGCGGGCTTTTTCGCGGGGCAGAGCAGTTGCGTGAGGTCCAGGCCGTCGGCCTTCCAGTGGTCGATGGCCTTGCCCGGCTCAAGGAGGTCGACGCGGCCGATGAGCTCGTCGATGTTCCGCACGCCCATCTGGGCCATGAGTTTGCGTGCTTCCTCGGCGACGAGGAAGAGGTAGTTGATGACGTGCTCGGGCTGGCCGGTGAACTTCTTGCGGAGGACCGGGTCCTGCGAGCAGACGCCAACGGGGCAGGTGTTCAGGTGGCACTTGCGCATCATGATGCAGCCGACGGTGATGAGCGGCGCGGTGGAGAAGCCGTACTCCTCGGCCCCGAGACACGCGGCGATAATGACATCGCGTCCGGTTCGCATCCCGCCGTCGGTTTCCAGGCGCACGCGCGAGCGGAGGTCGTTGAGCACGAGCGTCTGGTGGGTCTCCGCGACGCCGAGCTCCCAGGGCAGGCCGGCGTGCTTGATGGAGGTCAGCGGTGATGCCCCGGTGCCGCCGTCGTAGCCGGAGACGAGGATGTGGTCGGCCTTGGCCTTGGCGACGCCGGCGGCGACGGTGCCGACGCCCACTTCCGAGACGAGCTTGACGCTCACGCGGGCCGAGGGGTTTGCGTTCTTCAGATCGAAGATGAGCTGCGAGAGGTCTTCGATGGAGTAGATGTCGTGGTGTGGCGGCGGCGAGATCAGGCCCACGCCTGGCGTGGAGTAGCGCAGGCGCGCGATGTAGTCGTTGACCTTAAAGCCCGGCAGTTGTCCGCCTTCGCCGGGCTTGGCGCCTTGAGCGATCTTGATCTGGAGCATGTCGGCGTTGGCGAGGTACCAGCTCGTGACGCCAAAGCGTCCCGAGGCGACCTGCTTGATTGCGGATCGTCGCGACATCGTTGAGCCGTCGGGGTACTGGCTCAGGGCAAAGCGGTCGGGGTCTTCGCCGCCTTCGCCGGAGTTGGAGTAGCCGCCGATGCGGTTCATCGCCAGCGCCAGGGTCTCGTGGGCTTCCTTACTCAATGCGCCAAGCGACATCGCGCCGGTGCGGAAGCGCTTGACGATCTGCGCCGCAGGTTCGACTTCCTCAAGCGGGACCTGCTGCGCAGCCGCCGCGCTCTTGATGTTGATCAGGCCACGCAGCGTCGCCCGGCTGGCGGCTTCTTCGTTGCACATCTTGGCGAACTGGTCGTAGGCCTCCCGGCCGTTGGTGCGGGCGGCCAGTTGCAGGCTCGCGATGGCCTCGGGGTTGTAGGCGTGGGCCTCGCCCTCGGGCCGCCAGTGGTATTCGCCGGGGTTGGATAGCTCGGGCGTGTCCTGCCCGGCCGACTTCGTGTCGCGCGTAGGGAACGCAAGCGTATGACGACGACGAACCTCTTCGGCGATGACGGCAAAGCCCGCGCCCTGCAATCGCGACGCGGTGCCGGTGAAGCAGCGGTCGACCACTTCCGATCGCAGCCCCAGACACTCGAAGATCTGCGCCCCGCGGTAGGAGGCGACGGTCGAGATGCCCATCTTGGACATGACCTTGAGGATGCCGTGGTCCACCGCCTTGATGTAGTTGTCAACGAGCTGGTAGTCGCTGAGGTGTTTGTTCTTGTCGACGACGCCCTGATCGCGGAGCGCGTGCAGCGCCTCATAGGCGAGGTAGGGGTTGATCGCGTCGACGCCGTAGCCCAGGAGCGTGCAGAAGTGGTGCACCTCGCGGGCTTCGCCGGTCTCGAGGACCAGGCCGACCTTGGTCCGCATGCGTGTCCGCACAAGGTGGTGGTGCACCGCGCCCACGGCAAGCAGGGCCGGCAGGGGCATGCGGTCTTCGCCCGCATCGCGGTCCGAGAGCACGATCAGCGGCACGCCGGCGTCGATGGCCTTACTCGCTTCATCGCAGATACGGTCCAGCGCCGCCTGCAATGCCGCGGCGTCGTCGGCGTGGTCCGCGTCGGGGTTGGCGGTAAAGGTCGTGTCGATGACCGCGCTGGACCAGCCGTGATAAGGCGAGTCGCCGAGTTGGCGGATCGCGTCGAGCTGGGCGTTGGTGAGGACCGGCGAGGGCAGGTGCAACCGCTGGCACTGGGCGGGCGTGGTGTCCAGCAGGTTGCCCTCGGGCCCGAGGTACGTGTCCAGCGCCATGATGCACGCCTCGCGGATCGGGTCGATCGGCGGGTTGGTGACCTGCGCAAAGAGCTGCTTGAAGTAGTCGTAGAGCAGGCGCGGTTTATCCGACAAAACCGCGAGCGTCTGGTCGTTACCCATCGAGCCCAGCGCCTCTTTGCCGCTGCGGACCATGGGCAAGAGCAGCATGTGCAGGTGCTCGAGCGTGTAGCCGAAGGTCATCAGCAGCCGAAGCAGGGCCGGGTCCATCCCGCCATCACTCATGCGTGGCGTCTGGTCTTCGTCTTCATCAGCAGGGGTCACCGCGCCGGGCAGCTCGTCGAGCTTGAGCTGGTGTTCACTGAGCCACTGGCTATACGGCCGGGCGCTGGTGAGCACGCCCTTGATCTCTTCGTCGGGGATGATTCGGCCCTGATCAAAGTCGACCAGGAACATCTTGCCCGGTTCGAGCCGGCCCTTGAGCTTGACGTTCGCCGGCTCGATGTCGACCACACCGACCTCGCTGGCCATGATGACCCGGTCGTCGTGCGTGACGTAGTAGCGTGACGGCCGAAGCCCGTTGCGGTCCAGGCACGCGCCGATCACCTTGCCATCGGTAAACGACACGCTCGCCGGGCCGTCCCACGGCTCCATCAGGTTCGCGTGGTATTGATAGAACGCGCGCTTGGCGCTGCTCATCGACTCGTGGTTCTCCCACGCCTCGGGGATCATCATCATGATGACCTCCGGCAGGGTCCGCCCGGCCATGTAGAGCATCTCCAGCACGTTATCGAAAGCGCCCGAGTCCGACGCCTCGCGGTTGATGATCGGGAAGAGATAGCCCAGGTCCTCGCCGAAGACCTTGGACTTCATCAGCCCCTGCCGGGCAGCGACCCAGTTGCGGTTGCCGTTGACGGTATTGATCTCGCCGTTGTGGCTCATCATCCGGCAGGGCTGGGCGCGGTCCCAACTCGGGAAGGTGTTGGTGGAAAAGCGCGAGTGCACCATCGCCAAATGCGAGGTGTAGTCGCTGTCGCGCAGGTCGGCATAAAACGCGGGCACCTGGCCGGAGGTGAGCTGGCCCTTGTACACGATCGTTCGGCAGGACAGCGAGCAGATATAAAAGCTCCCGGCCGGCACGCCGGAGTTCGGCTGCTGCAGCGCGTTGATAACGCGGTTACGCGCGACATACAGCGAACGCTCGAACGCATCGTTATCCGTGCCCGGCTCACAGGCGACGAACAACTGCTCGATCGCCGGCATCGTCGAACGCGCGGTCGGCCCCACGTCCGCGCCGACCGGGTCCGTCGGCAGCTTCCGCCAGCCAAGCACCTTGAGCCCGGCCTCGATGAGCTTTTCACCATAGACACGCTTGGCGATCGCCCGCGCGTTGTCATCCGTGGGCAGGAAGATATTGCCCACGGCGTAGTCGCCCAAGTCCGGCAGGTCGACGCCCAGCTCCTGCTGCGCGACCTTCCGCATGAACTTGTTGGGGATGGCGGTGAGGATGCCCGCGCCGTCGCCGGTGTTGGTCTCGCAGCCGCAGGCGCCGCGGTGGTCCATGCGCTTGAGCATGGTCAGGGCCTGGTCGACGATGGCGTGGGAGCGTTGGCCCTTGAGGTGGGCGATGAAGCCGACACCGCAGGCGTCGTGCTCGTTGGCCGGGTCGTACAGACCGTTGGCCCGGGGCAGGCCGGGCTCAATCGCGGGTGTTGGCGTGGGCGGGTGGGTCATGGCGTGTGTCGGTCGTGCGGGTCAGGCGTGCGGGCGATGGGTCACGGCGGGGTGACCCGTGGGGGCGGTGGGCGTCCATCCTCTGATGCTTGGTTGAGCGTGTGGGCCTTGGGACTGGAGGTGCGGGGCGGGCAGAAGCGGGG
>JBGSTE010000217.1:0-2501 GCA_041736655.1 Phycisphaeraceae bacterium
GTATCGCCCGGAGGGCAAGCCGATGGGAGGGCGAGGCTCCCGCCGAGCCGCGCAACTGCTGCGACTTACGGCTCGGCCGGAGCCACGCCGTCGCAAGGATCAATGTCTTACCCCCTATTTCGTAAACCCCGCTTGAACCGCAAACCCAATTCGCGCATAATACTCGGCTCGCCCCGAACCGGGCACCGAACCCTGAACCCGAACCTGATCCCAAAGGCAATCCCATGGCCAACTCCGAGAGTGCCAAGAAACGTGTCCGCCAGAACGCCACCCGCCGAGCCATTAACCGCTGGCGCAAGGTCAACTACCGCGAAGCGATCAAGGACTTCCGCGAGCTGATCCTCCACGGCAGCGTCGAGGCCTGCGAGGCCAAGCTCACCGAGCTCTACAAGATCCTCGACCAGACCGCCTCGAGCCCGGCCATGCACCGCAACACCGCCTCGCGCTACAAGAGCCGGCTGTCGGCCCTGCTGAACAAGAAGCGCACCGGCACCACCGCGTAAAGCCGAAGGCAACCCACCGACTCGATGAAAACCCCGCCAACCTCGGCGGGGTTTTTTGTTGCGCTCTACGCCAGCACCGCCAAGCGGGACTCGATCAGGTGGTACTGGATCGCGTCGGCGATCGCCTGCCAGCTTGCATCGACGACGTTGCTGTCCACGCCCACGGTCGTGAACAGGCGTGTCTCGCGGTCCGGGTCATTGAGTCCCACGGCGAACGTGATCGTCACGCGGACTTTCGCAGCCGTCTCGGCCGAGGGGTTGACGACGCGGACCTGGAAGTCGACCAGGTGCAGGTCTTTGATCTCGGGGTAGTGCGGGCGGAGGCAGGCGCGCAAGGCGTCGTCGAGCGCGTTGACCGGGCCGTCGCCTTCGCCGACGTTGTGCTCGATCTTGCCGTTGACGATGAGCTTGACGGTGGCCTCGGTGGAGGCGGGGTTCTGATCGTGCCGTGAGATGACGCAGCGGTAGTGGACCAGGTCCCACATCGTCGGCCGCTTGCCCAATGCTTCGTAGACAAGTAGTTCGTAGCTGGCCTTGGCCTGTTCGAACTGATAGCCCTGGTGCTCGAGGTCCTGCACGCGCTGGAGCACCTGCCGCTGCACGTCCTTGTTGTCGGTGATGCCGAACTTCTCACCCAGTTCAGCGGCGATGTTGCTCGCGCCGGACAGTTCGCTCACAAGGATGTGCCGCTGGTTGCCCACCGCGTCCGGCGGGACGTGCTCGTAGCTGTGGGCGATCCGCTGCACGGCGTGGACGTGCATGCCGCCCTTGTGTGCGAACGCGCCGTCGCTGACATAGGGCTGGTTGGGCACGGGCGTGGTGCCGGTGGCTTCGTAGACAAAGCGCGAGAGCTCGGTGAGGCGCTTGATCGCGTCGGGCCGAAGGATGTCACGCTGGTACTTGAGCGCGAGGTTGGCGGCGATGGTCAGGAGATCGACGTTGCCGCAGCGTTCGCCGATGCCGTTGATCGTGCCCTGCACCTGCACGCAGCCGGCGTCGACCGCGGCCAGCGAGTTGGCGACGGCCAGGCCGCCGTCGTTGTGGACGTGAATCGCAAGCGTGGGGCTTGGGGTTTGGGGGTTGGGGTTTGCGGTTCGTGCTGCAACATGTTTGTTCACGGCATTGACGATCGACGTGATATCGCAGGGCAGCGACCCGCCGTTGGTGTCGCAGAGGACCAGCCGCGTCGCGCCGCCGTTGATGGCGGCTTCGAGGGTTTTCAGGGCGTACGCGGGGTTGGCCTTGTAGCCGTCGAAGAAGTGCTCGGCATCGTAAAAGACTTCCTCCACCTGCGGCTGGCTATTGCAATAACGCACCGAGTCCTCGATCATCGCGAGGTTTTCTTCCCGGCTGACACGCAGGACTTCGTCCACGTGCAGGTCCCAGGTCTTGCCGACGATGGTGATGATCGGAGCCCCGGCGTTCACAAGCGCCTGCATGCCCGTGTCTTCCTGCGGGGTGATGCCCTTGCGACGCGTCATGCCGAAGGCGCAGATTTTTGCGTGCTTCCACTCGAGCTTGCGTGCTTCTTCAAAGAAGGCGACATCCTTGGGGTTTGAGAGCGGGTAGCCGCCTTCGATGTAGTCAAAGCCCAGGTCGTCGAGCAGGCGTGCGATATTGATCTTGTCGACGAGGGTCAGCGCGATGCCCAGGCCCTGCGTGCCGTCGCGGAGGGTGGTGTCGTAGAGTTCGACGCGGTTGGGGTTGGGGTTAAGTTTCATGACAGGCTTGTGTGTGAGGTTGCGGGGGCTGGTCAGTGGCAGTCGTAAAAACAAAAAAACCCTGCGTTGGCAGGGCTGGCATCATCAGAATTAAGTCCGATCGCCGCCCTAGCGCTGAGGAATGGTAATGCAAATGATGATGGCGGCGTTGAAGGACATGCAGGGAGTATACGCTTGGGAATCGGTTGATACAAGAGAAAAGGTTGTGTAGAAGCCCGTTGAACCCGTGCAGCAGTTCAAAGCAGTGAAGTAGCCGGGCCTGAGCGACAGCGAAGGT
>JBGSTE010000221.1:0-6307 GCA_041736655.1 Phycisphaeraceae bacterium
GCAGAACGGCGCAAGCGCCGGCATGCACTTCACGCAGACGATGAGCAGCTTCAAGTCCTTCCTCGACGAACTGGACGCGGACCTGGCCGACGACGGCAAGCTCAACCAGTACATGGACGCGACGGGATACGAGGTGTCCGCGCTGGTGTGGTTCCAGGGCTTCAACGAGGCGGTCGAGTCCGGCGGCGCGTTCAAGCCGGAGTACGCGGCCAACCTCGTTGACTTTGTTCACGACGTCCGCGACTACGACCCGCGCATCTCCAACACCCTGGGCGCGATCATCCCCGAGTCGTCAGACATCGACCCGACCTTGAATACCGCGCGACAGTCGGCGGTGGCGACACTCAACAGCGAGAACCCCAACTCGGCCGTGTTCTTCCGCAACAACAACCTGATCGGCAATCGCCCGCTGGGCTATCACTTCCACGAGTCGGCCGAGAGCTATCTGGAGATCGGCTGGCGGATGGGGACGCTGGGCGCAGCGGTGCTGGACCCGAGCTTCGCAGGCCCGGCCACGACCGACCCGACCTCGCTGCCCATGCCGCCCAGTCAGCCGGGCCCGAAGAACGCGAGCGTCAACTTTGAAGAGCCCAGCTACACCCAAGGTCCTTGGTCCAGCCAACAAGGCGGCGGCATCGTCTGGTGGGAGTGGAACGCCGACGCCACAGGCGAAATCGTCGCCGGCGGATACAACAGCGCCCAGGCCGCGAAGCTCGGCGTCGACGAACTGGCCAACCCGCAGTCGGGCGTCATGGA
This sequence comes from Phycisphaeraceae bacterium, assembly GCA_041736655.1. Lineage (GTDB taxonomy): Bacteria > Planctomycetota > Phycisphaerae > Phycisphaerales > Phycisphaeraceae > JAHQVV01. Next base: position 757 of record JBGSTE010000221.1, read on the forward strand.
GTCCGACGGGGCCGACATGCTCGGCTTCTTCGAGGCGAGCGAAAACTTCACCCTCAGCGGCATGTCCTACGCGCACCTGAACCCAACGCCCGACAACAACGGCAAAGCACGTCAGGCGTGGTTCCTCATGTCCGGTGCCGGCATCGTCTGGAACGACAAGGGCACCATCAGCGTCCAAGCGCCGGGGATCAACTCAACCACCGCCGTGCCCATCGCGTACGACCAGTGGGTGCCCTTCACCATCCAGATCGACCACCTCACCAAGCAGGTCGTGGTGACCTATAACGGCCAGGAAATCCTCAGCACCAGCTACACCGGCAGCAACACCTTCTCCGACAACTTCAACGCCTGGCTGGACACGATCAATCTCAGCGACAAGCCCGACGCCAATGATTACCTGCTGCTGGACAACATCACGATCGTGAACGTCCCCGAGCCGGGCTCGCTGATGCTGCTGAGCGTGGGCGCAGCGATGTTCGCACGCCGAAGGCGCAAGTGATTTAATGAAGCGACGCGGCTGTGCCGCGTTACGCGGCGAAGCCGCGTCGCTTCGTGAGTGCGTGTCTTGGGGGGATGTTGTTACGGCCGAAGCGTCGCGATCGGCGAACGGGACTCGACGCCCGCCTCCGGCTCGTGCCAGAACTCGACTTCGTGTTCACCCAACTGCCAGGACAGCGCCGCCTCTCGGCCTTCGTGCAGCGTGGGGAAGCTGATCAGCCCGCGCTCAAAGTCCAGCAGGTCCACGCCCACCAGGTCCAGCTCACGCACCAGCTCGCGCAGGCGGTTCATCGATCGGCGGTACTGCGCTTCGTACACCGTCACGTCCCCGCCGTGCAGGCCCATCTCGATCCGCTCGAGCGTGCGTCGGCAGAGCACGATCTGCTCGTGCAGGTTGACGATGTCTTCGATGACGCGTGAAACAAAGGGCAGCGCCCGGTTGGCCTCTTCGACACAGAACGTCTTGCGGGAGGGGATCGTTTGCGTTGCTCGTTGGGTCGTCTGCATCGGCCGCTCCTTGTTTAGCGTGACACGTTGGCAGAGGGATATCGACCGACGCGGGCCGTGCGTTGCGGATCGGCATGCCTTGATGCGCGATTATCTGCCTTTGTCACCGGCTGATCGGACCTGAACACGGTACGACCGCGCCAGACCTACCCCCGCAACAGCCCCGGAATACCCCCGAACGTAAGTCAGCAAGCGGCACGCTACACAAGCAGTTCCTCTGCGTCGCCCTCATGCCCCAACATCCTGTGGATGCCCAGGCGGATGTCCAGCACCAGCGAGAAGAGCAACGGCACGACGATCAAGGTAAACAGGGTCGACACCACCAGGCCCCCGACCACGACGCTGCCCAGGCCCCGATAAAGTTCGCTGCCCGAGCCGGGCATCAGCACCAGCGGCAGCATCCCGGCCACGCTGGTGGCGGTGGTCATCATGATCGGGCGGATGCGGGTGCGGACCGACTCGCGGATCGCTTCGCGGGGCGGCATCTTTTTGCCAAAGGTCGCGTCGCCCTCGCCTTCGCCGATGCCGCGCATGAAGTTCAGCGCCTGGTGCACGAGCAGGATCGCGTTGTTGACCACCACGCCGATGAGGATGATGAACCCGAGCATGGTCAGCGTGTCCAGTTGCTGGTCGGGCCGGATGATGCCCTTGCCCCCGCTGTAAAGCTGTTGATACATCCACGGCCACCACTTCTCGATCCCCCAGCCGTTGTGCACAAAGCCCAGGCCCATGAACCCGCCGACGGCCGCGAGGGGCACGCTGAACATGATGACCAAGGGGTACAGGAAGCTTTCAAAGAGCGCCGCCATGAGCAGGTACGTCACCAGGAGCGCGATGAACAGCCGGCTGGTGCCCACGCTCAGGAGCGATGCCGCGTTCCATCCGGTCCATTGCCCGAGCATCGCGGTCTTGACCTGGTCGAGCTTGCTGGCCGAGCCGGCGTAGTTGACCTCGAGCGTCCGCGGTATCTGCCCGGTCTCTCGCAAGGCGTTGACGACCTCACGCACATCATTGGTCGCCTGCTCCAGTGGCATGTCGTCCGGCGGGGTCACCGCCAGCGTCACCGCGCGTCGTTCTTCAATCCGCTGGATCGACTGCGGCGAGTCGGCCCGGCTGATCGTCGCAATCTCCGCCAGCGGGATCGTGCCCACCTCGCCGTCGGTCGTGCGGTACGCCAGCGGCAGCGACGCCAGCTCCTCGGGCGTGTAGAGCAGGCCGTCCTTACTCTTGGCGAGGATGTCGATCGAGTCGCCGCCGGAGCGGTAGTCGCCGATGATCAGGCCGTCGATCATCGCGGACACCGCCCTGCCCAGCGACTCCACATCGACGTTCAGATCCGCCGCCTTCACGCGGTCGATCTTTAGTTGCAGTTCACGGGCGGGCAGGTCAAAGCTCGAAGGCGTGGGCTGCACGTTCATCGGGCCGTACATCTCCCGCATCTTTCCCATCAGCGCCGACGCCGCGAACCGAACCTCGTCGATGCTGTCGCCGGAGACCTCGATCTCGATGGCGCGTGAGCCCGAAGCGCTCCGGCCAAAGAGCGACTGCTGCTGAGCGAAACCGAACGCCCCGGGCACGTTATTCATCGTCGCCGCCGCGAGCAGTTGTTCCAACGGCTTGACGTTTTCCTTGTCTCCACTGGTTGCGCCGTTAAACATGTTGCCGTTGAACGACACGATGAAGTAGTTCTCGACCGGCGGCAGTTGCTCGATTGGTTTCTGGGTAAACGGGTTGACCACTGAAGGGGCTTCGGCAAGCTGCGCTTTATTTTTCGCCTGCCAGTACGGACGCACCTGTGCCTCAACGACCTTGGCGATCTCTTCATCTGTGCTGATGTTGTAGCCCGGCGGGTTGAAGATCACGCCGAACACCATGTTCTTATTCCCATTGGGCAGGTAGTCGGCCGGCGGCATGAGCAGGTACGCCCCCAGCAGCGACGCGACCGTGAACAGCCCGACCGTCACCAACCGGCTCATCACGCCCAGCGGGTGACGCGAGCTCATGAGGTAGATCAACTGCGAAAAACTTTTTGTGATAAGCCCGAAAAACCGCGAGGGGTTGAGCGCCGCAAAGGGATGCTCCTTCGTATGCCGTTCACGCAGCACCCGCGCCGACGCGGCGGGGATCACCGTCACTGCGACGATCAGCGAGAGCGTCACCGCCGCGCAGATCGCCAACGCGATATCACGGAAGAGCTGGCCCGCTTCCTGCTCGATGAACAAGACCGGCAGGAACACCGCCAGCGTTGTCAGCGTCGACGCCAGCACCGCGCCCCACACTTCCTTGCCCGCGTCGTACGCCGCCTTGGCCCGGGGCTTACCCATCTGCAGATGCCGGTCGGTGTTCTCCAATACGACGATCGCGTTGTCCACGACCATCCCCACCGCAAACGCCAGCCCGGCCAGCGAAATCACGTTGATATTTCGGCCCGCGACATACATCACCACGAACGTGCCGATGACCGAGATCGGGATCGCCAGCGCGATGATCAGTGTCGGCCGGGCGATGTACAGGATGACGATGCCCGACAGGATCAGCAGACCCACCGAGGCGACCCAAAGCGCGCTCATCGCCGGATACCGCAACACACCGATCATCAGCAGGATCAAGAGCGGCGTCGCGATCAAGACCAGCACCGGCCGACGATTCATCTCCAGAAACAGCAAGAGCGCGATGATCGCCAGCACCCCGCCGATCACCAGGTTGCTCTGCACCAGCGACAGCGCATCTTCGATATAGCCCGTCTCGTCGTACACCTGTCGCAGGTGCAGGCCCGGGTCGCTGTCCAGCCCGCGCTCGATCTGGAGCTGCGCGCCCACCGACTCGAGCATGCCCGGCTGGCTCTCTGTGCCGTTGATCCGGTCGATCGCAGACTTCAGCTCGTCCATCACCGCCATCACGTTGCTGCCCGGCTCGCGGTACACCGGCATCGCGATCGCCAGCTCACCTCGCGAACGCACGAATGAGCGCCGCTTCTCGAACGACAGCTCAACGTCCGCAACGTCCTTGATCCGGATCGGCCCGCCCGCCTCGTCGTACGCCACGATCGTCTGCCGGATCGCGTCAAGGTCGTCGTACTGGCCCAGCGTCCTGACACGCACGGCATAGCGCCCTTCGTTCATTTCCCCCGCGGAAACGTTCACGTTCTCCTGCCGAAGCGCATCGCCAAGCTGCGTGATCGTGATCCGCCGCTGGGCGATCTTCATCGGGTCAAAGCGGATGTGCACCTCACGCTCGCGACCGCCGTACACCCGCGCCTCGCTCACGCCCTCGGCCCGCTCCAGCAGCGGCTTGATCCGGTCGTTCGCCAGGTCCCCGAGCGTCTGCACATCAAACCCCGGCTTGTCCGACGTCAACAGCAACCACGCGATCGGGCTGCCCGGCCCGGCCTCACCGCTGGTGATCACCGGCTCGTCCGCGTCCTGCGGGTACTCCTTGACCTCACGCAGCGCATCGCTCACCTCCACCCGCGCCGTCTGCAACGGCTTGCCGACGTTAAACTCCAACTCGATCTCCGCCTTGCCCTGCGTGGCCGTCGCCGTCATCTTCACCAGCCCGGAGATGTTCTTGAGGACATCCTCCTGCGGCTCGATGATCTCACGCTCGATCTCTTCCGGGCTCTTACCCGTCCAGTCCGTGCTGATCGTGAGCACCGTCGGGTCGACGTTCGGCGTCAACTGCACGGGGATCGACACCACCGCCAACACCCCAAAGAGCATCAGCAGGATCACGCCCACCGCGACCTTCACCGGGTTCTGGATTGAAAACTGGATCGGGTCCATGCAGAAAACCGTTATAAATCAAGGATAAAATCCAACACAAGATGAAGCGACACGGCTTGGCCGCGCGACGCATCAACCACCCGCCGCCGCCGCAGACGCCCCGCCCGCTTCGCCTTGGGTTGCAATAATCACCGGACGCGTCGGCCACAATCGCTCTGCCCCCTCGATCACCACGTCCATGCCCGCGCTGAGCGTCAGCCCCGGCGTCTTGGGCCTGGGCTCGACCGCAAACACGCCATCGAGCCCGAACAGCACCGACACGTCCATCGGCATCGCCTGCGGCATCGAGCCCGGGGCCGACCCCGGCATCACCAGCGCCAGCCACACCTGCGGGCCGTTCACCGCGTACTGCACCGCATCGCGCGGCACCACCAAATACTCACGCTCTTCACGCACCGGGACCTTCGCCGTCACACTCATGCCTACACGTAATAACCCGCCCTGATCGTCCAGCCGGATCTTCACCGGGTAGGTCCGCGCGGGGTTTGAACCGTCCGGGTTGATCGCGATCACCTCACCCATGATCGTCTGGCCAAGCGCGTCGATGCCCACCTCAATCGGCGTACCCGCGGGCACCTGTGAAACATACTGCTCGGGCACATCGATCACCGCATCGATCAGGCCCCGCGAGACAACCTCCACCACCGGAGAGCCGGGCTCGACCCACTGACCCACTTCCGTCATCTTCAACGTCACCGTCCCGTCAAAGGGCGCGATGATCTCGACACGCTTGCTGGTTTCCTGCACCCGGTGCAGCGCCGCCT
>JBGSTE010000238.1:0-5570 GCA_041736655.1 Phycisphaeraceae bacterium
AGCAGGTCCGCCGCCGACACCGCCCCGCCTTCGTGCATGGCACTGGGCGTGGCCTGGGCCCACGAACGACCGCGCCCGGTCGCGGGTTTGCCCAGCTTGATGGTTTGCGGAGTGCGTTGTGTCGTTGAAGGAGTAGTCGCCGTCCTCTTTTCGCCGCCCTGCCGATCACTCCATCGCGCGTCGCCTGACTCATAGAGCACCGCGTTACCTTCAAAGCCCTCGCCTTCACCGGGCACTTCGCAGAGCGCCTGCCGCAAGAGCGCCGCGTAAGACAGGTTGGTCAGCCCGGATGACGTCGGCTTGCCGTTGGGGCTGCCTTTGCTGCTGCTCTGCTTCAACGGCCGAACCAGCAGGTGCAGCGACTGCCGGGCCCGCGTCATCGCGACATACAGCACGCAGAGGTCTTCCGTCCGCTTCTCTGCCGCGAGTTGCTCATGCGCGTGCTTGAGCTCATCGGTCAGACCCGACTGGTCACTTTTGACGCGCCGCATCACCCCGCGCACACGATCGATCGGCGAATCGCGGTCCAGCACGATCAGGCTCCTTTTGTCCTGTCCCGACAGGCCAGCGTCCAAATCCGGCAGCACGACCGCATCAAACTCAAGACCCTTGGAAGCGTGGATCGTCATCACCCGTACCCGCGCCGGCGAAGCGTCCTCCACCTTCGCTGCACGCGCGGACTGAACAAAAAAGCTCGGCCGAAGCCCCGCATCATGCTGATCAAACGTCTGCGCCAACTCAACAAGCTGCATCAGCCGACGCAGCGACTGCGCATCACAACTGGGCGCCAGCGCACGCGTCCAGCCCGCAAGCACCGCGGCGTAGCCGTGATCCATCAGCGATCGCCGAACACGCCGCGAAACCTCTTGAATTGCAAACTCCCCGTCAAGAGGCGACAACCCGATGACCTCGCCGATGGGCGAGTTCACCACATGAAACCAGCAGACGCTGTCGCCGGGGTGGTCCGCCAGTTGGATCGCCGAGAGCACCGCGCTCACCGCAGGGTTGTTGTCGATGGGGTTGCCTCCCTCTTCCGCCGCGTGAACGCCCAGGCTCCGCAGCGCGTGCATGAGCGACTGCGCCTTCTTACGTGCACGCATCAATACGCCAATCGAGCGGTCGGGCATCTGCTGCGTGAGCTCGCGGATGTAACGGGCTACCGCATGCGCGTGCGCATCGGGCGGGCCGGCGTCGCTATCCTCATCATCGCCTTCACTGTCACCAGCCTGACTGCTGCCCGCGTCAGACGGCGCGGTGGTCCGCAGTACGACAAACCCCGGCAGGTCCGCGTGCTCCGCGACATGCGTCTCAAACCCACGCTGCCAGTTTTCCGCCACTTTGCCGCAATCGTTACTGGTCAGCGCGGGGTTCGCGATCAGCGAGCCGAACACCGTGCTGACCGCCTCCAGCACCACAGGCGAAGAGCGCCAACTCTTACTGAGCGTCGTAGTTTCTACGCCCGGCAGCGCTTCGACCGCATCAAACAACTCCGCGCAGCCGCCACGCCAGTTGTAGATCGCCTGCTTCACGTCGCCGACGCAGTACAGGGTTCGGCTGCCGTCACTGGTCGCCGCGATCTGCTGGGCAAAAGGCTCGAGCACCTGCCACTGCCTCAGCGACGTGTCCTGGAACTCATCGAGTAACAGGTGCGTCACCTTTTCATCCAGCCGATAGCACAACGCGTCGATCGCCGACTCGCCCATGCCCGGCAGCCCATCCGCCAACAGGTGTGTCAGATCGCTGAACAACATCACCCGCTGGTTCAGCCGCATCGCCTTGTACTGGTGATGAAACATCGCGAGCAGGTCATAGGTCGCCAGCGTCTGCTGAGCCAGCGCCGCGAGCCTCACCGCCCTGGCATGGATATAGATCGGCCGGATCGCTTGTCGCCAGTCTTCGCTGATCGGCGCGTTGCTGTAAAAATCCTCTTTATCCACAATCTTCTTGATAAGCCCGTTAGCAAGTAACAAATCCCATTGCCCGCTGCGTGCGTTCTCCAGCAGATTTTGATAAGCCTTCTGAAAAGTCTGATAGATCGCCCCCTTCGCGGTTGTCGGCAGTTGCGGCTCCATCTCTTCAAGCATCGCGATCGCCGTGCCGAGCAAGTCGGGCTTGAGCATGCCCGTCGTCGGCAAGGTATTCCACAGCTCGCGATCGGGGTACGAACGATAGACCTCGTCAAGCTGCGAGACGATGCCATCGATCGCCTCGGTCACGCTGCGCTGGGCGGTGTCGTGGTGAAGCTGGCGGAGCATCTGGATCAGCGTCGTCATGCCATCATCGCGCGCCGCGTGCTCGCCGAGCACCGCGTGGATCGCATCCGCGCGCAGTTGCCGGGCCAAAGGCGAGCCTTCATCGATCAGCCGAGGGTCCAGCGGGATGCCCAGCTCCAGCGCCATCGCCCGGGCCGCGCGGTTGAAGAACCCGTCGATCGTGCCCACCGACAGCCGGCCAAACGCATCAGTCATCGCCCGCAACATGCCAATACAGTCGCCCTGCATCAGCGCAGGCTTTGCAATCGCTGCGCTCAGTTGTCTGCGCTGGCTGTCCTGAGCACACGCCCGGGCCAGGCGACCGAGCACCCGCGCGAGCACTTCGCCCGCAGCCTTACGCGTGAACGTCGTCGCCAGCATGTGCGGAGGCGGATTGCCATCACTTAAGAGTCGAAGGTACCGCGTGGTGAGCTGATAAGTCTTGCCCGAGCCGGCCGAGGCCCGCACGACCTGATGCGTCAACATGGCGTGGCTGCTGCTCATGCGTCCACCTCCGTGACCCGCAGCGAGGACGCCTGTATCAACGCCTTGCGGTCCGCCACCGTGTCACCACACAACGGAGCCAGGCCATCAAACTCACTGGCCTGCATCGCGTTCGGTGGCCAGAAAATCCCTTGCCTTACAAGGCGTATCACCTCGTCGCGCTTCTCCCGCGCCTCACGCAGGTCATCCGCACCCCACGGCGCAGGCTCAAAACAAACCTCATCTAATTTCTTAGGCAGGTTGATATAGCCCACCTGAGCCGACGCATCAACACCCAATGGCACCGCCAGATCAAGATAGATCGGCAGTTGCAGATCAATCCACTGCTTGTTGTCCTTGACGCCGGTACGATGAACCTGCTCGGGGTTCTTCCCGCTGTCAGCGGTCTTGTAGTCGATGACCCGCCAGCGTCCGTCCACGTGCCGATCGATGCGATCGATCTGCCCGGTGATCGTGAACGGCTGGCCATCCACATCAACACTCACCTCCAGCGACTGCTCGTGATGAATAATCCGCCAACCCTCAGCCATCATCTGCGCATGCACTTGTGCAAACTTCTGCAGCCGGTACCGCAACTGCTCCACCTGCACCCGCGCCGCCACCGGCGGCTCAGCGCCATACACCCGGCGGACACGGTCATCCAGCGACAGGCTCAGCCGATCGGCGACAGCCTGCGGATCATCGATGCCGCTCATGTCCGCCCGCGCGAGCACCCGCAGCGCCTCGTGCGCGAGCGTGCCAAAGTCCCCGGCCGAGAACTCCATCACTTCATCGTCAAGCGTTTTGAGCCCAACCACGTGCTTGAGATAAAACCGGTACGGACACGCCAGGTAATCGCGGAAAGCCGTGGCCCGCAGCTTCTTGATCGGCACCGGCGGCAGCACCGGGCGGGGGATGAGGAAGCGGTCGTGCTTGCCGGGCGTCAGCAGCATCGGGCCCTCTGCGTGCGATTCGCCTTGTTCTGCAACGAAAGTCGAGATCCGCCGGACCAGCGTGCCGTCATCGGTCTTTAAGAGTAGCCGACTGGGTAACAGCGGGTCGCCCTCCTGCGAACGCTTGCCGGCGATGAGACTGATGCTGCCTTGTCGTCGGCTACTGACCATCGCCCCCAGCGCGTAGCCGTCACGCGCCAGCCGATGCGCATCGTCCGGCAGGCCCAGGCACCGCCGGGAGCCTTCGGACAAGAGCGCGCTGTGGCGTGTCGGCTGCGGTACGTACTGTTCGTTCATCCCGGCGATCACCAGCCGCGGCGCATCATCCAGCAGCAGCTCAAGGTAACCGACCAGTTCAATCGCCGGCTCACCGCCGGGCTCGGGCACCATCTGCCCGGCAAGCAGAGAAAGAACAAGCGAAATCGCCTGTGAACAGGTGCAGTGCGGCGCTGTTTGCGGATCAAGCGACGCAAGCTGCGCAAGCACCGAACCGATCGCTTCAAGTGCCGTGACGATCGGGCGATCGTCCGCGCGGTGGCGGTTCATCCGCTGCGAGCCGTACACCGTAAGGAGCGCCTGGCCGATCAACTCGGGCCAGGCATCAAGCGGCTGGATCTGATCAACTTTTTGCGGCAAGAGCGACAGGGCCGCGCGATACACCGCGTCCATCGCCTGCGCTTGTTCGCCCAGCCAACCGCCCGTCGGCCGCTGCGCGAGATGGTCTGTCGCGTAACGGTCCAGCAGCGTCAGCCAGGCCTGAGTTTCTTCACCCGATACTTGGCTGATGTACAGCTCCGCATCCGGATGACGCAAGAGCGCCGCGAGTTTGTCAAAGCGCAGGCCATTGGCAAAATCCGCCAGCGCACGCAGCAGCATCACCGGCCTGGCCTGCGTGATCAGCCGAGGCGTCGCCGTCCGCACCGGCAGACCCGCAAACTCCAGCGTCCGCGAGATCGCACCGGAGAGGGCCGTATCGCCCAGGCCCACCGTGATCTCATCGGCTGTAGTAGGAGACTGCTCCGCCCACGCTCGCACAACCTCCAGCACCGCCGCCGCCTGCTCGGCCGGACGATCCACAAAACGCAACTGCTCATCATCAAGCACAAGCGGCCGATCGTTCCAGTACGAACTCACCAGGCCACCGCACGCATCAAAGCCCGCCGCATCCGATTCATCCGCGAAGACCAGCGCATACACCGGCTTGCTCACGCCCCGCAGCATCCGCTCATGCACCAACGGCAGATCAACCGTCGCCACCAGCACGATCGGCCCGGCATAGTCACACGTACCATCCTCAATCGCCTGCCGACGCGCCAGGTGCTTGTCGATCTGCCCACGCTCAGCCAGCCATGCGTGATAACGCCGATCCAACTCGCCCAACGCCTGCCAGCGCGCCACATCAGTCGCCTCGATCAGACGATCCGCCACTTCATGCACCAACAGCAACTCCGCGCCCAGTTCGTCGGACGCCTGCACCACCTGCTGAGCCAGCGTCCACCAGCCCGGCCAGTCATCGTGCTTTGGCGCATGCGGCACAAGCTCAGCCAACAACGCCGGCTCCGCCTCGCGCAAGACCGCCGACCACGCCAGCAGCGAATCCAACTCCACCGCGACACGGGCACTGAGGGCAACAAGCAGACGATCCGCCAGCCCGCCGAGCGTGACGATCGTCGGCGGCACGAGCGATCGGCCGACCGACAACTCCGCCAACAACTCCAGCAAGCGCCGCTGCGCCCGCGACCCGGGCACGACGACCAACGCCTCACCAAGCTCCTCGCCCTGCCCCGCAAGATGTTCAACCAGCCAATCCGCAGCCGCCGGCAGCGCCGGCCGACGACCACCCAGAAAAACCCGCTGCATGTGCGACCAATCAGACATGACA
>JBGSTE010000241.1:0-6916 GCA_041736655.1 Phycisphaeraceae bacterium
GTGTGGGGGGTAGCCTCGCCCTCCCTGAAGAAAAAAACAACCGAGGCGTGAACCTCGGTTGCTGTTGTGTTCAGGTTGTCGGTCGCCGTTTAGCGGGTGCTCAGCGGGTGTAGTAGCCGCTGAGTTCGAGGAAGCGGTTCATGCTCAGCACGGGGATCCGCATCAGCTTTGCATCATCGACGATGCGGAAGTAGGCCTCGAGCTCGGCCTGGCGGGCCTGGTACTCGGCGATCTTCTCGGGGTCGAAGTCGTCGGCCCCGGGCTTGTCGGGCAGGATCGGCTCGGCACCGAGGACGACATAATCCAAATCCGGCGTGAGGACCGGGATACCGTCTTCGTTGGCCTTGAGTTCGGCGACTCGGCCACCGTTCTTGCTGACCAGACCCCTGATACGCTCGATGTCGTTGCTGCCGCCGTCACGCTCGATGTCGAAGTAGCCGAAGGCGAAAATGGCGATATCCATCTTCGGGTCGTAGGAGATGTTGACGATCGGGTCGCCGGGGTCGATCTGTTCGCCGCGATCCATGCGGACGACACGACAGGTGGCGGTGGTCGAGTCGAGGCTGTAGACCTCGATGGTCGCCTTGCCACGCGCTTCGCCCTGATTGCTCAGGCGGATGACCGGCAGCGGGTCGAAGATTTCAAAGGTCATGCCGATGACCAGCCCGTCCGAACGGCCGAGGTTGATGAACAGGTCCCTTCCGTTGTCGAAAACCGAGGCGACCTGGCCGTCGGGCAGCGTGGAGTTGGGGTCGGGAAGCTTGGGCAGTTGTTGACGCAAGACTTCCATAGCGATCGAAAGCGTCTTCATCGCATCATCTTGCTCGCGGATTTTGTTTTCCAGTTCACCGACCTGCGTGGTCAGCTCGGCGATGCGGTCGCGGGCAGAGGCGTCGGCGTTGCCGATGTCGGTGTTGACCTTGCTCTGCAGGTCGCCGATCTGCTTGACCAGGCCGTCCTTCTCGGTGATCAGGGCGTTGACCTGGTCCTGCCGCTGCTTCATGACCGTGGCGAACTGTGCACGCTCGGCGGCGAGCTGGGTCTCAACCTGCTCCTTGATCGTGGCCTCGTTGTTGAAGGCCGAGTCCTTTCTGGTGATCTGCGCGTTGAGCTGGCCGATCTCGCGGTCCTTGAGGGCGATGAGGTCCTGCTGCTCCTGCAAGCGAGCGAGCAAGCCCCCCACGGCGCTCTTGCCGTCGGCCATGAATTCGCCAGCGGCGGCGGCTTCGCCCCCGTTCTTGACGTACTTGGCCACTTCGTCCTTGGCGCTTTCTTCAGCGGTCTTGTGGGTCTCGATCTTGGTGTACAGGATGATCGCCACCAGCAGCGAGATCACAAACGCGCAAACGAAAAACACCAGGGCTGCTGCGATGCCGGTGTTGCCGCCACGTACTCTTGCCATAACAGGGGTCTCCAACGGATGGACGGAGGGATGTTCATACAGTGTCCGCAAATCTGTAAGTTCAGTCAAGTGCGGTTTTTGGAAAGGCGTGGATCACCCGTTTGGATCAACTGATGCGGGCGACCAGATCGACCTCGACACTGGCGCCCAGCGGCAGGGACGGGACCCCCACCGCCGACCGGGCATGGACGCCAATCTGGCCCAGAACCGCCACAATCAGCTCGCTGGCGCCGTTGGCGACCTTGTGCTGCTCGATAAATGACGCATCGCTGGCGACAAAGACGCCCAGCCGAACCACCCGGGCCAGCCTGTGCCAGTCGCCCTTGAGCGCCGCGTTGATCTGGGCCAGGGAGTTCAGGGCACACTGGCGGGCAGCCTCATAGGCCTGCTCAAGCGTCGGGCCAGAGGCTGAGCCGACCGCGCCGGTCGTGGTCAGCTTGCCGTCCTTCCAGGGCAGGGCACCAGACAAAAACAGGTGGCGCCCGCTTTCAACAAAAGGCACGTAGGCCGCGACGGGCGTAGCAACAGGTGGCAGGACGTATCCCAGTTCGGCAAGTTTGGCGTTGATGTCCATGGTGCGGATTATGGACGATCAGGCTGGGCCTGTCGATCCCGCATCCACGCTCAGCGCTGCGCGACCTTTTCGCCACGCGCCCGCCCGACGGCATCGATCACTTCGCTTGGCCCGTACCAGTCACGCTTGAAGACCACTTCACCATCGGGCGAGAGCACCACCAGTAGCGGGATCTGCTTGCCGCCAAAGTGCGTCAAGAGCTTCAGGCCGTTGATGTTTTCCTTGGATGTGATATCGACTTTCATCGCCACCACGCCTTCGCTGTTGAGGAGGTCGGCTACCGCCTGTGTATTGAGCACGGTCTCCTCCAGGAAGTGGCAGTTGTTGCACCAGGCCGCGGTGAAATCGAGCACGACGACCTGATCGTTTCGGTCTGCAATCTCCAGCAACTGCGGCGTGTAGTACACCCAAGCGATCGGCGGCTTGCGGGTGAGGATAACGCTGCCCGCCGCGCCACTCAGAACCAAGAGCAGGCCCAGCACGCTGAACACCACCCGCCGGGTAAAGGTCGGATTGAGCTTGTTGATGCCCCACACCAGCCATAGCCCCGAAGCAACCACCAGCAGCCCGACCGCCCACCAGAACAGCTTGCTCGGTGCCTCGGTTCCATCGGACATCACGACATTCAGCCCCGTGCCGATGAAGAAGGCCGCCGCCGCGAGCATCAATAAACCCATGACCTGCTTAAGTAGTTCGCTGCCCGGGCCGGTGCGCGGCACCTTGGCCACCATTTGCGGGAAGGCCGCGAGCACCAGGTAAGGCAGGCCCATCCCCACGCCGATGGCGATAAAGACCGCCATGACCAGCCAGTCTTTTTCGAGCTGCGTCGAACCCGCGAGAGCCGTGCCCATGAAGGGCGCGGTGCAGGGCGTGGCGAGCACCGCCGTCATGATGCCAAAGCCAAACGAGCCGGCCACGCTGTCGTGCTTGGGCTGAATCCGATAGACCCACTGCGGCAATCGCACCGCGAACAGCCCGCACATGCCCACCGCCATCGCCGCAACGATCACGCCCACACCGATCGTGAACCACCACTCCTGGAACAACTCGCCGACCTGTTCGATCTGCTTGAGCAGCGCAAAGAACACGCCGAACACCGCCCAGAACGCCAGCACCCCGGCAAACATCACCACCCCCAGAAACAGCGTCCGGCCCCGGCTGCCGGCCGACTGACTCAAACCCATGATCTTCAGCGGGATCACCGGCAGCACGCACGGCGTAAAGTTCAGTAAAAACCCACCCAGCAACGACACGCCAACCAGTAAGCCCAGGAGCGCGACCGGGCCGAGCTTACTCAGATCAATCTCAAAAATGTAGACATCGAGGGGCACGCTGCTGGACGTTTGCTCCGTAAAAACGCCCTGACCTTCCTTGAGTTTGTCCCAGATCGCGGGGTCAAAGTTCTGGAAGGTCGACTGCTGCTGCGTCGAATTGTCCGGGGTGTTGTTGTCCGGGGTGTTGGCCGCTGGGTCGGGCTTGACGATCTTGATCGTCGTCTCCAGCTTTTCACTGGTCGGGGCGATGCACGAACTGTTACACGCCTGGTAGCCGAACTCAACCGCCAGCTTGACCTCGCCCGGCTGCGCGTCCTTACTGACGATCAGCGGGACGTAGATGACCACCTGCCCATCGTAAGCCGGCTGCAGTTTGCCGAAGGCGTTTTCAACCTGCACGGGCTTGGGCCATTGCACCTCGCCGACGACCCAGCCCTCGGGCAAGGCGGGCTTGACGGTGCTGGCGACTTCGACACCGGTGTGGACCGGCTTGGGCGGGTAGATGTGCCAGTGCTTGCCGTTGGCGTCGACCTCGTCAGAGATGTCGACCTTGATGGCCAGGACCACCTTGTCACCCGGGCTGGCCTGGGTTGCCGATGCTTCGAGCGTGACGGTCACGGGGCCGGTGCCCAGGCCTGCAAACTGTGCACGGGCGGGCAAGGTCACCAGCACGAGCAGGCCAAGCAGGCCGGGCAGGAACATCGTCAGGCGGTTTCGCAGGGTGTTTGACATCATTGCGTGGCTTGTTGCATCAGGATCAGGTCGTGCCGGAAGAGAGATTTACGTCGGCAGGCAGAGCGCTAACCGTTGGAGTCGGCAGAGTATTCCGCTTCACAGTGAACGCCGACCGCATTCGCCGCCGCGTGATTGTAGCCGCCCGGACGAGGCTGCCGATAACTCACGTACCTGCGCGGACACCGCGCCCCACCGCCCAAACCTATGGCCGACGTCCTTGACCAATCTGAAATCGATGCCCTGCTCTCAGCCGTCGAGTCAGGCCCCAGTGAGGTCGACACCGGCAAGGGCGAACTGCACATCTTCACGCTCGACAACCGCCCGCTGCCGGACGATGTCGAGGTCCGCGAGTACGACTTCAAACGACCCGAGCGCGTCTCCAAGGACCAGATGCGCGCCCTCGAGACGCTGCACGAGACCTTCGCCCGCAGCTACGGGGCCCTGCTCTCGGGCTTCCTCCGCACGATCATGGAAGTCAAGGTCGCCAGCATCGAGCAGATGACCTTCTCCGAATTCACCCACTCGCTGCCCAACCCCACCTGCTTCACGCTTATCGACTGCAACCCGCTGGAAGGCACGATGTGCCTGGAGATCAGCCCGCTGATCATCTACCCGGTCATCGACCGCCTGCTGGGCGGGTCCAACGCGGACCTGTTCATCCCCCAGCGCCCGCTGACCGCCATCGAGTTGCGCCTTGTCAACAAAATCCTCGACCGTGGCGTCATCGCACTCAAGGAAGCCTGGATCAACGTCAAAGAGATCAACTTCAAAGTCACCGAGACCGAATCCAACCCGGCGCTGGTGCAGATCGTCCCGCCCAACGAGGTGGTCGTCGTCGTGGGATTTGAACTAAAGATGGGCGGCCGGGCCGGCACGATGTCGCTGTGTATCCCGTACAACGTCATCGAACCCTTGATCGAAAAACTCAGCAACCAGACCTGGGCGGCCTACAAGCGACACAGCCGGGACGCGAAGATGCGCACGCGCCTGGCCGGTCACCTGGAGTCGGCCCGCCTGCACGTCTCGACGATCCTGGCCGACACGACCATCAAGCTCAGCGAGCTGCGCAACCTCGAAGTAGGCGACCTGATCCTCACCGAAAAACCCGCCACCGCCCCGCTCACGCTTCAAATTGAAGGCAAGCGCAAGTTCATCGGCCAACTGGGCCAGTACAAAGGCAACCGCGTCTTCCGCGTCCAGCGAACGCTATCACCCAAGGACCGGGTTTAGGGATTTGGGATTACGTTGATTTTCTTCTGAAGCGACGCGTCTCTGCCGCGCCTCACACTTTCGCCTTGCGATGCATCTTCACATGCGTCGGCTCAAAGCCCATCCGTTCATATAATCGTCGTGCAGGGTTGGTCACCAGCACCTGCAACTCGACCGCCAGACCGTTTGCATCCGCGTGAGCAATGACATCACTGATGATCTGTGTGCCCAAGCCCCGGTTGCGATACCCCGGCAGCAGGCCGATCTCGTGCAGGAACAGCCAGCGATTTTCACTCGCCACTTCCAGCCAGCCCACGTTCTCGCCATCGACCATGACGATCCGCCGTCTGCGCCAGCTCTTGTCAAAGAAAAAACGCGCCGCCTCTTCTTCCCAGCCAAACAAGGGCTCAACCCACGGCCGCATCGCCTCAACATGCGCAGGCCACATCCAATGCTCATCGTCATCACGCAAATCGCGGAGCGAGTATCGGCCGTGCGCGGGGTAGTCTTCGATCATTCACGCAGCGTACCGAGCCGCACGTCAGCCCGCTGCCGAATCGTGTCGATCCCGTGGTGATTCAAGAGATATTTGGGATTCATCACTTTCGTCCCCACCGCCACATGTTTCACACCTAAGTTGGCGTACGCATCGACATCCTCTGCCTGGTAAATCCCGCCGCCGCCGATGACCGTCAACTCAGGCCAATAGGGCTTACGCCGCAGGTCTTGGATGCATTGCAGCGCGACGGCCATCAAGGGTTTCCCGCTCATCCCGCCGCCGGGGTTGGGCAGCGTGTTGCAGCAGTGCAGCATCCGCAAACCCGCGGCGTAGGCCTGCTCGACCATTGCGTCGTAATTCACCGGCGGAATCTTGACGATCACCGCCCCCGGAAGCGCCGCCGCGGCGCGATCGAACAAATCCTCGGGCCAGGCGATGTGCCCGACGTTGGGACAACTCATATTCAGTTCAATCGCCAAGGGCTTCAACGCCGCGGTCTTTTCCAGCAAGATGTACCAATCGTCAGGCGTGAAGCCGTGGATCGAGACGATCTTGTCACTGACGTCGATCTTGCCTGCTTTGCACTTGTCGACCAGCCAGTCGATGCCGGGGTTTCGCAGGCCGATCTTGTTGACCCACGCCTTCATGCGTCGGTAATAGCGAACGGTCAGGAGCACACGCCAGGCGCGGTTGATCACCCCGCCGCGGCGAAGGGCGGTGAACGTGCCAAGCGTCGGGGTCGTCCCGGTCGGCTGGATGTAGTTGCCAAAGGGCGCGGAGATGATGAGCGGCTTGAGCGCGGGCATGTTGTCGGGTGTACTGGTCACGGCGAAAGTATACGTGGAGCGGGCGTTACGAAGCGTCACGCTCGGAGGCACAATCGTTCGGTAATCGTTCTCGTTCTCATTCTCGTACTCGTAATCGACCTGGGCAGGGCTTTTGTAGATTCGATTACGATCCACGATTACGAGAACGAGAACGAATCTGATGGACAGGCTTCTTTTTCACTCGCCGCTGCGTTATGCTGATCGCATGCCCG
The DNA here is from genome assembly GCA_041736655.1 of Phycisphaeraceae bacterium. Lineage (GTDB taxonomy): Bacteria > Planctomycetota > Phycisphaerae > Phycisphaerales > Phycisphaeraceae > JAHQVV01. The sequence continues at coordinate 6,733 of JBGSTE010000241.1, forward strand.
TCAGCGCGACTTTCCGACGATTCGCAGACACGCTGGACCGCGTCTGGCCGACAGTGGTCTTGACCGAGCGGTCACGGGTCGATTGGCAGCCGGACGAGGCGGACGATTATTGCCACCGCTGCGGCGCGAGCGCCGGGCCGGGCTCGGTGCTTGCCGACGGCTGCGCGTTCTGCCGGGGTTCGAC
>JBGSTE010000275.1:0-3869 GCA_041736655.1 Phycisphaeraceae bacterium
CATCGCCGACCACACCCTCGACCGCCTGCTGTGCGAACAACTCGGCGACAGTGCACCGCCCACCACCCTCGACGCCAGCGCAGCCCGCGAACACCTCAGCGACCTGACCGCCGACCTGCGGAGCGCATTGGCCGAGTCACCCGCCGCCTTCACCACGCGAATGAACGCCTACTGGTCAGTCTGGCGCGGCCAGGCGGAATAACCAAGCCAGCCCCCATTTAACGTCAGACGCATCTCGCGTTCGTGTTGTCCGCTGCCCAACACAACGATGTCTTAGCAACGCCGACGCAGCAGCGACAGGCCCAGCACTAGCCCCATCGCCGACGCCGGCTCAGGCACGATCTGCACCCGAAGCTCGTACAACTGGACCGCGTTCTGCTGCCCGCCGATACGCACGAAATACGTGCCCGGCCCATCGAGCGCCACACCGCTGATCAGCTCCGTCATGCCAAGGCCCGCGAGATCCGAAGACGCCAGTAGGGTCTGGCCATCGCGATCCAACAGCACCAGCGACAGGTCGCTCTGACTGGCGCTGTTCACCGGCACTTGCTGGCTGGGGTTGCCCTGCTGGGCTTGCAGATAAGTCGGCCCCCTGGGCGTGAGGATGAGGTTGACTTGCGAAGCGGAGTCGATCGTGAAACTGAAGAAATCAATGTCGCTGTCGTCGTCGATACTGACAAAGTCGCTCTCGCCGCGCAGGACGACGGTGTCATCGGCGTCGGTGCCGATCCTCAGGGGCGCGTTCATCGCCAGGTTGCCCAGCGGTGTCGCGCGTGCCGCGGTGTCGTTGCCTTGTCCGTTGTTGGATTTCTCGTAGAAGTCGCCGTAGCCGCGGTGGATGGCGCGGATGTCGTCCAGTTGCGGGCCGTCGAAATCAAGGGTGATCTTTGGCTCCATGAGGATGAAGGCGTCATCGGACTCGACGTGGTCCATGCCGATGGCGTGTCCGATCTCGTGCATGAAGATATTGCGGGCACCGCGGGATTCGAACTCGGGGTTGCCGTAGAAGTCGGTGTTGTCCGAGTCGAGGGTGATGTCGCCGTTGGGCGGGAAGAACGCACGTGCGGCGATGTTGGGGCTGATCTGTCCGTCGATGGGGTGGGCTCGGAAGCGGATGTCGCCACGGACGCCGACGATGCCGACGTTGCCGAGCGTTGGCGCCAGGCCGTCGTCGTTGGGCTCAAAGACAAAGTTCAGGCCCGAGAGTTCGTTGAACCGGCCGAAGGATTCTTCAAAGATGAAGAACCATGGGCGCTGCGTGAGGTCGCTGCCCGAGCCGCCGGGATAGAGCGAATCGAAAAATGAAACCAATCGCGAGGTGGGCGAGCCGCCCCGGCCGTCGGGGATGATGCTCCAGGTGACGGTGGTGGGCTTACCTTGGGACGGGTTGAAGATGAGGCCGTCGGTGGCGGTGACAGTCCATCGCGAGCTATCCGGGAATTGATAGCCGTGGGCGTTGCCGGCGATGCATAGCGCGGCGCTCAGTGTGAATGCGATCACGTGTTGTCGCTGCTTCTTCCCTCGCATTTGAATTCACTCTGACTTATGAGCCCCGGCGTTGTCGGCGGGCGCACAGGCCCAGCAACGTGATGGCCATCAACGACGCGGGCTCGGGCACCGTGGCCGCCAGCGGCGGCGTCCACCGCGCGAGCACGAAATCCATGTCCAGTATGCCGACCTGCCCATCGCCTGTCGGATCGCCGTCGAGCAGCGAGCCGGGCGTGGCCGCGGTGTTGAAGTTTGCCATCACGATCATCAGGTCGTCTTGATCGACATCGCGGTCGCCGTCCAGATCGCCTGCGACAGGCTCAAGCTCGATGGCCAGCAGGTCGAGTTGATAAAGCTGTATGGCATCGTCAACGCCGGTGATGCGGACGAAATACGTGCCGGGGTCGTCGATCACAAACCCGCTGATCGCCTCGGCCAGGCCTGCGGGGTTCACGTTCGCCGACATGAGCGGTGTCGAGCCGTTGATATCAAAGAGCGTGATCGCGAGGTTGCTCAGGGCCGCGGTATTCAGCGGGTTTTGCGTGCCGTCCTCGGGCCCGCTGTTGTAGGTCGGGCCCTTGGGCGTGAGCGTCAGGTCCAGCGTGCTGGCCGCATCGATCGTGAATCGGAAGAAGTCGATGTCGCTGTTGTCGTCGATGGAGACGAAGTCGGTATCGGTGCGGGCGACGAGGGTGTCGTTGGCGTGCGTGCCGATGCGGATGGCCTGGCCGCTGACGAGTAAGCCCAGGTCGGTGGCGTTCACGGCGGAGTTGTTGCCTTGGCCGTTGTTGGATTTCTCGTAGAAGTCGCCGTAGCCGCGTTGGATGGCGAGGATATCGTCCAGTTGCGGGCCGTCGTAGGCGGTGGAGAGGAAGGGCTCCATGAGGAAGGCGGCGTTGCTGGACTCGAGGTGATCGATGCCCAGCGTGTGTCCCACCTCGTGCATGATGACATTGCGAGGGGCCCGGCTGTCGTTGGCGGTGTTGCTGAAGGTTGAAATGTTGTCGCTGTCGAGCACCAGTTCGCCGTAGTTGGGCTTGTAAGCGAACGCGATGGTGCCTGATGACCCATCGACGCTGGTCGCTCCGATGCGGATATCGCCACGCCTTCCAAGCACGCCGCGGTAGGTGTTGGTATTCAGGCTGTTGAAATTATTTCCGTCGTCTTCGGGCTCGTAGACAAAGGTCAGCCCTGAGAGTTCTGCCCAGCGATCAAACGATTCCTGAAACATGGTGAACCAGGCGCGTTGGGTCAGGTCGCTTCCGCTTCCGCCGTAGATCCCGTCGAGGAAGCTGATGAGTTGCGAGGGCTCGGTGCCGCCGGTGCCGTTGGGGACGTTTGTGCCGTCGGGCGCAAAGCTCCAGGTGACGATGGTGGGCTGGCCTTGCGTCAGGTTGCTGCCGCTGGTCGCGGTGCGTGTCCAGCGGTCAGCGTCATCGAACTCATAGGCCAGAGCGTCAAGACCCAACGACATCGCCACGGCACAGGCGAAGGTTCGTAGGAGTTGCAGATGGATTGCTCTTGGTTTCAAGCCATGCCTCGTTATGCCCGGCGACGACGCGAGACAACCACGCCGGCCACGGCCAACATCACCAGCGACGCCGGCTCAGGGACCACGCCTGCGCCGCCCGGCCCGGTGAAGGCGGCGAAGGCGATGCCGAAGTCCGCGTCATCCACATCCGTGTCGTAGTCGAGGTCTGCTGCGGGGTTGCCCGACGGTCCGTTGTTGGGCCCGGTGAAGGCGGCAAACGCGATGCCGAAGTCCGCATCATCAACATCGCCGTCGGTATCCAGGTCCGCCGGGTCGTAGAGGTAGCTGAAAAACGGGTTGATCTGCCAGCCGATGTCCTTGAGCCCGGCGACATCCAGGTCTGTAAGCAGCTTCCGCGTGCCGTTGAGGATGCTCGGGTCCAGCGCTGTTTCTTGTACAGGGCCGCCAGATAAGACCTTGCTGTTGGTGCCGTTGATCCAGTGGTCTGCGCCCGGCGACGTGGAGACCTGCACCCCGCCATTGGCCAGGGTTGAGTTGGCGCCGGTGAATTTGCCTGCCGTGACCAGCGAAGACCACAGCGTGCCGCCAAAGCCCAGCGCGTGGGCCAGCTCGTGCAGCGCCACCGAGTACAGGTCCGACTCATTGCTGGCCAGCGTGTCGTCTGTCCAGTCGTAGTTCCAGATCGTGCTGCCGTCGTTGTCGAAGGTGATCGACCCGCCCCAGGCGCGGAAGTCGCTGCCGGTGGTCTCTCGGCCATTGATCATGTTGTTAAACGCGGTGGTCTGCGCGTTGATCGTGTTGATCTCACATTGAAAGTAGCTGCCGCCCCCGCCGCCGACCGTGCCGTAGCTGAACCCGCTGCCGCCGGAACCGCCTTTGCCCGCGGTGC
>JBGSTE010000292.1:0-1871 GCA_041736655.1 Phycisphaeraceae bacterium
TACCGCTACAGCCCCTACGGCCAGCGGAGCGTCATGAACCCCACCACCTTCGCCACCACCGGCAGCACCTCCGCCTACGGCAACGACCGCGGCTTCCAGGGCCTCTTGCACGATCAAGAGACCGGCCTGATCGAAAACCGCGCCCGCATGCTCGACCCCCTCACCGGCCGATTCCTCCAACGCGACCCCCTCGGCTACCCCGACGGCATGAACGCGTATGCGGGGTATCATGTAATGTGGGGTGGGGTGGGGTGGATCAGTATGGTGAAAAATGGAGGCGGAAAAGAGGAAAGGATACTTTAAAATGAGCACCCAGCGCCCGTCACTTGGGGGGAAGCTCAGACTTGGCCATTACTTGAAGAATCAGGATTAATGATGAGTGTTACAAAACAAATAAAACCAATCCAGACCGTTTTCACGAGCTTGTTTCTCTCATTCATCTCCTCGCCCATGCAAGCAGAGATTTTTGGTCTTAAAACACGGGGGTTTATGCCACCCGAAGGAACTGCATCGCCAGCGGTACTTTATAAGTTCAATGAGGACGGTTCGTTGTTTACAGAGATCGGAACTTTATCAGTGGGCGGCAATTTGATTGATGCTGATGGCCTCGCACTATCCAGCACAGGCAAACTCATTGGTTTTCAGATTGATCCGACAAGTTCACGAATAATCGAAATTGACCCTCAGACGGCTGCTGTCATTGGAAGTAAACCGGAGTTGCCCGGGCGATTTATACGTGGAGCTGTATTTGATTCTTTTGATCGACTCTGGGTGATTGATACAGGACATAATGAACTCCTGCGTATTGACTCCGTTTCAGGAACGCAAATTGATTACGCAGTAGGACTCAACTTGAATGGGTCATCATTCGATCTGCACTCTATGTCAGATATTGCCATCAACTCCTCTGGTACTTTTTATCTGTCCAACCGTGTTGATTCGTCCGACTCAAGCGACCTGTACACCCTGAATCCCACGACAGGCAGCTTAGCGCTTCTTAAAAACGACGGTACGAATATCGGACTTGCTGGATTGGCGTTTTCTGAAAATGGCTCGGACACGGACCAATATCTCTATGCTTATGAGCAGCAAGGGGCCGATGACATCTTCCGATATGATTTGGAAAACGGTATAGCACGAACCAAGCTCTACGCGGGGATTATCTCAAGTTTCAATTCTGGCGCGGGAGATCTTGCGTCATATGTTAGCTTGAATACTGTAAATTCTGGCGACCTCGACAACGATGGTGATATCGACGACGCGGACTTCGGCATCGCTTTCGCCGCGTTCACCGGACCGGACAATGGCCCGTCAAACAACCCCGCTGCTGACCTCGACGGCGACAACGATGTAGACGATGCGGACTTCGGCTTGGTTTTCGCCGCGTTCACCGGGCCAGGCGGAGTAGTCAACGTGCCCGAGCCGACGACATTGGCGCTTTTGGGCCTAGGTGGGTTGGCCCTACTCCGACGGCGATGAGTAAGCATTGCAGACCACGCTAAATTGTGAGCATGGCCACGATGGTCTGTTTTGGGTTGATCACGGGTGGGTTGGCATAGACGAGTGCCGCTTAGCGGCGTTGATCGGAACCAAATGGGGAACCAAATGGTGTCGGAGACCATGATTGATGCGTGATGCCTGTTGGGGTAGGGTCTGGGGATGGGCCGAGCGTGCCGGGTTGATGTTGCGGGTTATTGCTACCACGTCCTGAACCGGGCCGTCGGACGGCGGATGATCTTTCGCAAGGAGGGCGAATCGCGGCCTTCGAGGCGGTGCTGGCTCAGAACGTGTGTGCGAAGCGGACTTTTCGGGAGGGCGAGGCTCCTGCCGAGCCGTGAATCATCTGCAACTTGCGGCTCGGCAGGAGCCTC
>JBGSTE010000302.1:0-9868 GCA_041736655.1 Phycisphaeraceae bacterium
GGTCATGCAGGCCCGCGCCTCGGCCACGCAGGCGCAGATCCGCGTCGACGGCGACCCGACCAAGGGCGCGGAGATGAAACAGCTCGCCCAGGCCGAGGGCATGCTCACCGGCGCGCTGGGCCGGCTGATGGCGGTGGCCGAGGCCTACCCCGACCTCAAGGCCAACCAGAACATGATGCAGCTCAGTTCCCAGCTCACCGGCACCGAGGACAAGATCGCCTACGCCCGGCAGAGCTACAACGACGGCATCCTGCAGTACAACCAGTACAAGAAATCCTTCCCGCCGGTGCTGCTGGCGAACATGTTCGGCTTTGAGGACGCGACGTACTTTGAGATTGAAGAGGCCCAGCACCGGGAAGTGCCGAAGGTCTCGTTCTAACACGCGGATTATCGTGTCACACGCATCCAAAGCATTTCACGCGTTGATCACAGCCCCGCAACCAACGGCTGTGCGTTAGAGCCGCAGAGAATCCGCCGCTCCGTCGTTGGCAGCGGGCAAAGCGATACGCGTAGTATTTTGGGGATGTTTCCAGGGCGGACCCCACGGCGAGCCCCAGTGCGGGCATGCTACACGCATGGTTGGGTTTCATCGGTCTTCTCGGTAAGATGGGGTTGATCAGTCGTTTGGGCACACACTGGCGTATCGTTTTGCGATTTCCTGCGTCGAACTGATTCAGCCCCAATGGACCGCATATGAAAACCAGGCTCAATATCGGCGTTAACGGCATGATCAGTGGTCTTGTACTGCTGGTAATGGGAGCTTCCCCGCTTGTTGCGGAGGAGGATACGGCGGGGGGTGTGGAGGCTGTGGCGGTGGAGGCGGGGGCCCAGGCCGAGGCGGCCGTGACGGCGGGTGAGTCTGGGCCGATGCCCGGGCACTCGATGCATGGCGAGGCGTTTAATGAAGGGCCGCGGCAGAAGGCCTACCTGATGTCGGGCACGGGCAAGATTGATTTCCCGGTGACGACGCGTAAGCCCGAGGCGCAGGCGTTCATCAACCAGGGCGTGGGGCAGTTGCACGGGTTCTGGTATTTCGAGTCTGAGCGGTCGTTTCGGCAGGCGGCGGCGATCGACCCGGACTGCGCGATGGCGTACTGGGGGATGGCGATGTCGAACCTCAAAAGTGCCGAGCGGGCCAAGGGGTTTATCGCGGAGGCGGTCTCGCACATGGCGAACGTGAGCGAGCGTGAGAAGATGTATATCGAAGCGCTCGCGGCGTATCACAACTCCGGCGAGAGCAAGGACCGCGACAAGACCCGACAGCAAGCGTATATCAACGCGCTGGAAGAGCTTGTGCTTGCCAACCCTCACGACATCGAGGCCAAGGCATTTCTCGCGTTCTATCTGTGGGAGTGGCGCTCGAACGTGCCCTCGGCCAGTACGCTGTCGATTGATTCGCTGGTGCAGCAGGTGCTGGACGTTGAGCCGACGCACCCGTCCCACCATTACCGCATCCACCTGTGGGACCGGCGCAAGGCGGAGGCGGCCCTGCCGTCGGCGGCGCGGTGCGGGCAGACGGCTCCGGGTATTGCGCACATGTGGCACATGTCCGGCCACATCTACGACAAGACCAACCGCTACCACGACGCGGCCTACCAGCAGGAGGCCTCGGCCCGTGTGGACCACGCCCACATGATGCGTGACCGCGTGCTGCCGGACCAGATCCACAACTACGCCCACAACAACGAGTGGCTGGTGCGGACACTGATGACCATCGGCCGGGCAAACGATGCGGTGGACCTTGCGAGCAACATGATCGAGTTGCCCCGGCACCCGAAGTACAACGACTTGAGCAAGGGCAACAAGAGCGGGGCGCTGGGTCGTCAGCGGCTGGCGGAGGCGCTGGAGCGGTTTGAGTTGTGGGAGGCGCTATTGGATGCGACGGGTAGCGTTGCGCTTTCGCCGACGGACGAGGCGCAGACGATCCGCAACCTGCGCCTGCGTGGGGTGGCGCTGATGGGCCTTGGTCGGGACGCTGAATTTGATCAGGCGCTGACGGACCTTGAGGCCCGACACACGCAGAAGCTCACCGAGCGCGACGCGGCGGTAACGGCGGCGAAGGATCAGGCCAGCCGAGAGAACAAGGATGAAAATGCGGTCGCCAAGGCCGGAGAAGATGCGGGTAAGCCCTTTGCGACGGCCCTCGGACAGTTCGACATTGCGTTGGCGGAGTTGCGGGGTCACAAGGCCCTGCGAGAGAAGCGGTTTGAAGAGGCGATGAAGGAGTTCGCCCTGGCCAAGGACACGCCCAAGCATCGTTTGGCGTATGCACATCTGGCTGCGGGCGATACGGAGAAGGCGATCGAGCTGGCCAGCGCTGAAGTCAAGGCCCGGGTGTGGAGCACGCTCAACCACGCGGTGCTGATCGATGTGCTGTGGAAGTCCGGGGATGAAAGCGGGGCGGTCAAGGCGTTCGAGGCCTTCCTGCCGCACGCCAGCGAAGTGGACCTCAGTGCGCCAGCCTTTGCGAGGCTTGCGCCCGTGGCAAAGGCGATGAAGCTGCCCGAGGACTGGCGGCCGGAGCTTAAGCCCGCTGACGACCTGATTGATCGCCCGGCGCTTGAGACGCTTGGCCCGTTCCGTTGGCAGCCGATGCCCGCCGAGTCCTGGACGCTGCCGAATCATGAGAGCCAGCCCTTGTCCCTCAAGGACTACGCGGGCAAGCCCGTGCTGGTGATTTTTTACCTGGGGGCTGGTTGCGTGCACTGCACCGAGCAACTGGCGACGTTCAAGCCGATGACTCAGCCGTTCGCCGACGCGGGCGTCACCATTCTCGCCATCAGCAGCGACAGCGTCGCGGACCTCAAGGCGTCGCTGTCCCCCGATGCCGAGGGCAAGCCCTTTCCCTTCCCCATCGTCAGCGACGCGAAACTCGACACCTTCCGGGCCTACCGCGCGTACGACGACTTCGAGCACAAGCCCCTGCACGGCACTTTCCTCATCGATGCCGACGGCCTGGTCCGCTGGCAGGACATCGGTTACGAGCCGTTCATGGATGCCGCGTTCTTACTCGAAGAATCCAGGCGTTTACTGGCGATCCCCGTCAGGCCGGCCGGGCAGGTGCCTCACGCCGCGAAGTGACAATCGCATGGTTTGATTGCAATCTTCCGTTACGCTCACGGATTTACTTGCGGTTGTCGCGTTGAGGCCCTGAGAGTGTGTTGGCCTCGCTCAGTTGGCCGCGTTCGTAGCCGGTGACGTTCGCGAGGGTGGTGCGTGCGATTTCGCGCATGGCCTCGGCGGTGAAGAAGGCCTGGTGGCTGGTGATCAGGACATTCGGGAACGTCAGCAGCCGGGCCAGCACATCATCCTGCAGGACGACATCGGAGAGGTCTTCAAAAAAGACATCGCCTTCTTCTTCGTAGACATCCAGCGCGACACAGCCGATGTGGCCGGACTTGAGCCCGTCGATGACCGCGGAGGCATCGATCAGCCCGCCCCGGCTGGTGTTGACGAGCATCGCGCCGGGCTTGATCCGCCTGACGACGTCGGCGCCGATGAGGTGGTGGGTCTGCGGCGTCAGCGGGCAGTGCAGGCTGAGGATGTCGGCCGAGGCGACCAGCTCGTCAAAGCCCACATACGCCACGCCCATCGCCTGGCAGGCGGGGTTGGGGGCGACGTCATACGCGAGCACTTTGCAGCCAAAGCCCAGGCAGATCTGAGCCATGATCTGGCCGATGCGCCCGGTGCCCACGAGCCCGACGGTCTTGCCAAAGAGGTCAAAGCCAAGCAGCCCGTCGATGGCGAAGTTGCCTTCGCGCACGCGGTTGTAGGCCCGGTGGATCTTACGGTTCAGCGCCAGGATCAGCGCTACCGCGTGCTCGGCCACGGCGTGGGGCGAATAAACCGGCACCCGCACGACCGTCAGCCCAAGCCGGCGGGCTGCGGGCAGGTCGACGTTGTTGTACCCCGCGCAGCGCAGCGCGATGAGGCGAACCCCGCCGGCAGACAACTGCTCAAGCACGCTTGCATCCAGCGGATCGTTGACGAACACGCAGACCCCGGTATAGCCATGGGCCAGCGAGACGGTCTCGTGGGTCAGCCTCGGCTCAAAGAAGGTCAGCGCGTGGCCGGTGTCGGCGTTAGCGGCCTCGAAGAAGCGGCGGTCGTAGGGCTTGGTACTGAAAAAGGCGAGTTCCATGGCTGGCATGGTACTCGCCTTTGAATGCGATCAGAAGGGCGGTTTACTGCTGGTGGAACTGGCCGTCTCGGCTGAAGAAATCTTTGTAGATCGCTTCGGTCGCAACCACCCACGCGTTGGAGCCCTTGCCGCCGATGACCTGCTTGGTGGCAATGACGCGAGCCTCATCGCTGTAGAAATTGGCCGACCCGTCGAGGTAGGCCACGTAGTAACCGGTCGCGTGTGCTTCATCAACGCCGTGCCCGGTCGTGGGGCTGTAGTGCGTGCTGTAGGTGAAGGTGTCGGCATAGAACGCGCTGCTGGCGTTGAAGTCCGGGTTGTCGATATTGTCGATGGCGAGACGCTGGTGATAGCTCTGGCCCATCCAGCGCTGACCCGTCACCCACGGGTCGGAACGGAAACCCTGCTCCGCATCATTGGCGCTGAACACCGGGCTGGTGTTGACCGGGCACCAGGCGATCATCTCGGTCACGTAGTCGAAGTAATACAGCCGGCCGGTACCGGTCCAGCCATCCCACGAAGTGTCGCCCCAGCCCGGCTTACCGTGCCCGAAGCTGCGGCTGAAAACGGTAAAGGCGTCCCAGTTGGCGTGCGGTGTGAAGTCACCATCAAAGTCCGCCGCGTGGGCGGTCTGAGCTTTCAGAAGCTGGGATACGAAGTTCGCACACTGCATGTCTGCCGCCGAGTCCCGCGCCTTGGCCAGGGCCGGCAGCAGGATCGCGATCAAAAGGGCGATAATGGAGATAACCACCAGCAGTTCGATCAGCGTGAAAGCGCTAAGACGTCGGCTCATCATCGGGCTCCTTCAGAGTGCCTGTAACCTTAACTATATCAATCCAATATCCCTAACTCAATAACTACTTGCTACATTATACCCCACCCTGCCCACAACGTCCGATAATGCCTGTTATGTATAACTGCATCCTATTTCAGGGCTTAGGGATGCGGATTTGGGGCTGATCCGGCGTTCGGCGGTCACGGATCGGCTTTGCCTCTCAAGATGATTGTATCAAGGCGCTGTCCGGATGAACAGAGTCAAGTTGCGAACAGCCAATCGTATCGGTGCAGATCAGGCGACGGCGGCGTTCTGGAGTTGCCGCAGATTGCAGCCGTACTCGCCGGGTTCGAACAGGTGCGCTTTGTGGATGGCGACGACGAAGGAAGCATGCCGGCCGATCTCCCGGGGTTGTGCCTCGGTGCGGATCATGATTCGGCTGCCGTCGGGCAAGAGGCCGTAGACGTCCATGGTGGCCCCAAGCGGTTCGACAACCTGAACCTTCAGTTCAAGGGTCGGGCTGTTGTTCGTCGCTTGTTCGGTCGGAAGTGACAGGTGCTCGGGTCGCAGCCCAAGGACGATGTCCTGGCTGATCGCTGCTTGTGCATGCGGAAGCAGATCGCCGGCGATCCTGATCGTGACGCCTCCGCCGACAAAGGCGAGTCCGTGGTCTACTCGCTGGATCGTTCCGCTGATGAAGTTCATGGAAGGCATGCCGATGAAGCCAGCGACGAAACGGTTGGCTGGTTGGGTATAGACCGCCAGCGGCGTGCCCATCTGCTGGATGAGGCCGCCGCTCATGACCACGACGCGGTCGCCAAGGGTCATGGCTTCCTCCTGGTCGTGCGTCACGTAGACAGAGGTCGTAGCCAGTTGCTGGTGAAGTTGTTTGAGTTCCGCGCGTGTCTCAGCTCGTAGCTTTGCGTCCAGGTTTGACAGCGGCTCGTCAAACAAAAAGCACGCGGGATCACGGACTATCGCCCGGCCTAAGGCCACGCGCTGTCGCTGACCGCCGGACAAGGCCTTGGGCTTGCGGTCCAGCAGGTGCTGGATGCCCAGCTTCTGGGCCGCGTCTTTTACACGCCGGTCGATTTCTGCGGCCGGTGTTTTTCGCAGCTTGAGCGCAAAGGCCATATTTTTGTAGACCGTCATATGCGGGTACAGCGCATAACTCTGAAAGACCATGGCGATATCGCGGTCCTTGGGCGGCACATCGTTGACGACGCGTCCTCCGATGGAGATGGTCCCGGAGGTCACTTCTTCCAAGCCCGCGATCATGCGCAGGGTGGTTGACTTGCCGCATCCGGAGGGCCCGACAAGGACGACAAACTCGCCATCAGAGATCTCGAGGTTGATCCCATCGACGATATTGGTTTGGCCGTCGTAGGACTTGACAATACTGTTGAGGCTGACTTGGGCCATTCAGATACTCACTGAGGTTTAAACGCTACAGCCATAGATCTTATCGTGTAACTTGTTTCATTCAATGCTTTTACATAAATATGTCTAAGAATGACTAGTTCAGACTCAAAGCAAGACTGGCTCCACGAGACATCGGCGTACAAGAGCCCACACCGAGTGACTCAACCTTGGCGGCATTGCGAATTCCAATGAAATGAGAATGCCCGGGAGAGGACTCGAACCTCCAAGGGATTTTACTCCCACAACGACCTCAACGTTGCGCGTCTGCCAATTTCGCCACCCGGGCTTTGGGTGCGGCTTAACAGTATAGCGACACGCCTGAAGCTGTCGAGTCAGGCAGTTACGGCACTGGCCGGCCAAGGCTGGGGTCGATAGAACAGTCCATGCTTGCACCCGCTCAGGTCGTACACGCCCTGCTTGGAGTCTGAGCGTTGGCGCGGTGGATGCTAAGATCCGCCAACCCCGCTGGAGACTTGCGTGCCTAAATCGATCAACCGTCGTGCGTTCCTGACCGCTTCTGCCGTGGCCACCGTTTCAGCGGCCACCTCCTGTACCGCGGCGCCGCTTCCCGCGCAGCCCGCCATCGCAAGGGCACAGACTGCGGGCAAGGCCAATCCGATCTCGGTTTCGACCTACTCCTTCTGGCGCTTCAAAGAAGGCGAGCCGGCGACGATGACTCAGTGCATCGACTTTGCCGCAGAGATGGGGTTCGACGGCGTCGAACTGCTCGAAGTGCAGATGCATCGGCGGGACAAGCCCTACCGCCGGGAGATCAAACGGGCCGCATTGGTCAACGGGCTGAACCTCTGCGGGATGAGCACGCACCAGGGTTTTGTGAAGCCCGACCGTGAACTTCGCAAGGCGAGCATCCAGAAAACCATCGACTCCCTGGAGCTGGCCTATGACCTGGGCATCCCGACGATCCGCGTCAACACCGGCACATGGGGGACGAGCAAGAGCTTTGACGAACTCATGGCCAACAAGGGCATCGAGCCGGAGCTGGAGGGCTACACGGAAAAACAAGGCTTTGAGTGGGTGATCAACGCGTACGACATCCTTTCACGCGAGGCGGAGAAACGCGGGATCGTCATGGGGCTGGAGAACCACTGGGGCCTTGGTCGAACGGCAGAAGGCGTCATGCGTGTCGTTGATGGCGTCAACTCGCCGTGGCTGCGGACGACGATGGACACCGGCAACTTCCTCGAAGACCAGTACCGGCAGTACGAAGCGATCGCCGGCGCTGCGGTGCTCGTGCAGGCCAAGACCTACTTCGGTGGCGGCCTGTGGTACACGCTGGACATCGACTACGCCCGCGTGGCGGATATCCTCAAGAAGGCCAACTATCGCGGCTACATCTCGCTGGAGTTTGAAGGCCAGGAAGACCCGCTGACCGCGGTGCCCAAGTCGCTGGCGATGCTGCGCGAGGTGTTTGGCGCATAGAACGCTTTTACTACACGTCGCCCATGCTGTCGGTGAACTCAGCAAGAATCAGGCCGATGACTGCCCCAGCAAACAGCAGGCCGACGAGTTTGAGATAGACCACCTGTGGGATGAAAAAGAAGCCCAAGGCCAGGGCAAGTAAGACCAAAGAAAAAGCGCGAAGGATCCACTTCGCGCTCAGTACAAAGGTTCTGTTGTTGCTACGGCGCTTGGGCATTGCCAAGTCAATATAGCGATGCTCGTAGTTACTCGGTGTAAGGCACCGAGCCGTTGGTGACGGTGTCGATGCGGATGGCCTTGGGCGGGGCGTAGCCGGCAGCGGCGGCCTCGGCGACGTTCTCGTCTTGCTCCACGCCGTCGCCGCTGACACCGATGGCCCCGACGAGGATGCCGTCCTTGTAGAGCGGCATGCCGCCGGGGAACTCGATCAGGGCCGGCTTGTCGCCGCCGGCGTTGGAGTTGCCGATGTTCCAGAGCGGCCCGCCGGGCTGGGTCAGTTTGCCGAGGCTGCGCGTGGTCAGCGCGTTTTCGTTACTCGAGAACGCCACGGCCGTGTAGGCCTTAGCCTTGGCGATCGCCACGCTGCCAGCCCACGCGTCGGCCATCGACCGCCGACCGATCACCGCCCCGCTGCGATCCACCACGATGATGTGCATCTGCGACATCTGCGCTTTGCCTTCGGCATCGACCCGCAGCAGTGACTTTTCCTTCTCCGAGGCTTCCTGTGCCTTTTCGAGGATCTGCTGGACCTCGGCTTCGCTCAGCTCGATCTCCGAGATCGCGTAGCCCAGGTCGACCTTCTGTCCATGATTGCAGCCGGTGATGAGTGCGCTGCATGTAAGGACCAGGATGCTCAGAGCCCACGTGCGTTGATTCTTCATCATTTTTCCCTGTCTTGATGGTGATTCAGTTGAGGACGCGATCCGACGACATGCCGGAACCGATCGGGCAACAGTTTAGGAGTACAGGCTTCAAATGTAAATCACGGCTGCGGCGTGCGGGACTCTCCAGCCAAGGGCCTGATTCAAGTCTTCTCTTAGCTGCGCTACGTTGGCGGGCAAGATGCCGGCCCCACCTTTTCATTTTTGTCAGAACCCCTGAATCATAACCCTGCAAAAAACGACCGTGGAGTACACGGTCGTTTGCGTGATATTGGGATTGTGCGTCGATCGCTTAACGGTAGAATTCGACGATCAAGTTCATGTTGACGTCAAAGGGCACCTGGTCGGGCGTCGGGGTGGCGACGATGCGGGCGGCGAGGGTCGAGGGGTTGTACTCGAGCCAGCCGGGGACCTCGTGGCCAGCGAGCGACTCCATGTTGTCGCGGACGAGCTTGGAGCTCGCTTCCTTCTTGAGGGTGATCTCGTCGCCGACGCTCATCTGGTAGGACGGGCGGTCGACCTTGCCGCCGTTGACGTAGATGTGGCCGTGGGCGACCATCTGACGTGCCTGCCAGATGGTGCGGGCCCAGCCGAGTCGTCGGATGACGTTGTCCAGCCGCTGTTCGAGCAGTCGCAGGATGACGGTGCCGGTGTTGCCGGGCTTTCGTGAGGCTTCGGCGACGTAGCCGCGGAACTGTCGCTCGAGCACGTTGTAGTGGAAGCGGAGCTTCTGCTTTTCGTTGAGGCGCACGCCGAAGTCGCGCAGACGACGGCCGCGGAAGCCGTGCATCCCCGGCGGGTTGAGCTGTCGCTTGGCGGTGTGCTTGGGGATGTCGGCGATGGGGACGCCGACGCGGCGGGAGAGCTTGACTTTGGGGCCGGTGTAGTTGGCCATAACAATGTGTACCCCGTGTTTGGCGGGGCCCTCGTGTGGTGCTTGGGCCGCGGCTGCGGCTGAGCGGTCTGAGAAGTTCTGGACACAGCGTCCAGCGATTTGAGCTAAGCATTATGGCCAATCCGGGGTGATACGTCAACCGGATACAAATAGCCGGCGGACTATGGACGCCGGACGAGTTCACACGTTTCTTGTTCTCGCGTCCGGGGCCCGTAGGTCCCCGGCTATGGGGGCCATCATCGACTTGCGATACCATCCCCGCCATGCCGACCCTGAACAAACTCATCGCCGAGGCCTTTGGCACTTTCTGCCTG
>JBGSTE010000329.1:0-7439 GCA_041736655.1 Phycisphaeraceae bacterium
AGGGCGAGGCTCCTGCCGAGCCGCAAGTCTTCTCTCACTACCGGCTCAGCGGGAGCCTCGCCCTCCCGAATAAGCAAAGCAAGTCTTCTGTCACTACCGGCTCGGCGGGAGCCTCGCCCTCCCGAACAAGCAAAGCAAGTCTTCTGTCACTACCAGCTCGGCGGGAGCCTCGCCCTCCAGAACAAGCAAAGCAAGTCTTCTGTCACTACCGGCTCGGCGGGAGCCTCGCCCTCCCAAACAAGCAAGGTTCGTTGGCGATGGGTTCAGTTAAACGGCAGATCGATGCTGAAGCTGATGATCTGTGAGTCGTCGCCCTCTTCTTCGACAATGGGGAAGCCGAAGTCCACCGCGATGGGGGCCTGGCCAAAGAACGGCAGCTTGAGCCGGATGCCCGTGCCCACCGCGACGCGCCACTGGTCAAATCCGACATCGTCCTGGATGGTGCCCTGATCGGTGAAGACGGCCCAGCGGACGAACTTGTCGTAGACGGGGAAGTCGTACTGCAGCCGCGTGACGAACTCGAAGCGGCCGCCGACCGGTTCCACGCCGATGAAGTCGTCGCCGTTGCCGAGGATCTTGTCGGGGTCGACCAGGCCGCGTGGCCCGACACCGCGGAAGGCAAAGCCACGGAAGTCGCGACCGCCGGAGTAAAAGCGCTCAAAGAGCGGGACATCGCCGGTGTTCTGCGGGATGTAGCCGGTGTCCACTTGCAGGGAGAGGATGGACTTTCGGCCCAGGAAGTCTTCTTCGAGGGTCCAGAACTGGTCGTAGCTGGCGGAGAATCGGGTGAAGTCGTAGTCGCCACCGAGCGAGCCGAACTGGTCGACGCCGAGGGTGATGCGTGAGCCGCGGCTGGGCTCGATGTTTGAGTCGGTGGTCGATCGCACGAGGTTCAGGCCCAGCGAGGTGATGGTGCTGTCGCCGGCGACGGCGAAGACATCGACCGGTGCGAGGGGCTCGATGTCGTCGATGCTGACTTGTTCGGCCCGGAGTCGGACGCTGCCGGACCAGATATCGCCCAGCCGACGACCCACGCCGGTGCGGATGCCCAGGCGTCCCTCGTCGAAGTCTTCGCGGGTGGACTGGAAGGCCGAGAGGTTCAGGTCAAAGAAGTAGTCGGACTCGAAGAGGTAGGGTTCGTTGAAGCCGATGGCGTATCGGCTGTTGTCGTTGCCGGGCGCGAGGGTGACGTTGAAGGTCTGGCCCGCGCCGAGGAAGGCGCGCTGGGCGAGGAACTCGTCTACGCTTTCTGGCCAGTCGGTGGCGTCGAAGTTCCGCTGGGTCAGGGAGATGGCGCCGAAGATGCCGATGTCCGAGCTCAGGCCCGCGCCGATGCTGAAGGAGCCGGTGTTCTTTTCGTTGGCCTCGATGAGCAGGCTGCGGGCGGGGTCGTCGGGGTCGCCCAGCCAGGTCGTTGTGCCGCCGCTGAACCAGATGCTCTGTTCGACCAGCGACTGGGTCTGTTTGAGGGCTCGAAGGTTGGCGGGTCGGCCCGGTTCGAGTCGGACACGGCGAAGCAGCACCTTCTGCTGCGTGCGGGTCAGGCCGATGACGATGACATCATCAACGATGGTCGGCCCGATGCCTTCGCTGATATCGACCACGACGTCGACCTCGGGCTTGTCGGGGTCAAAGACGCGGTTGATGCGGACCTGTGTGTTGATGAAGCCGATCTCGCCGTACCAGAGCGTGACCGCTTCCTGCGAGCTTTCGAGCCGTTCATCGGCATAGACCCCGCCGCGGACCAGATCGATGACCATGCGGATCTGATCCTGGGACATGAGCTGGTCTTCGGTCTGCACGCGTTCGTTGCTGTTCAGGTCGCCGGCGAAGAAGCGGACCTGGATATCGCGGACGGTGTGCTGCTGGCCCTCGCTGATTTCGAAGGTGACGACCGCGCGGTTCTGCCGGGGCGAGAGGTCGATGCGTCGGCCGACCTGTGCGTTGAGGTACCCGCGGTCGAAGTAATACTCGCGGATCGAGGCGACATCGACATCCAGCTTGGTGCGGTCCATGAAACCGGCGATGAACGGCCAGTAGTACGTCTCGCTGCTGACCCGGCTCTCGAGCGTGTCGTTGTCGAACACGCTGTTGCCTTCGAAGCGGAACTCGGTCACTCGCACGCGCGGGCCTTCGACGATCGTGTAGTTCAACTGGCCCTTGTCTTTGAGCGCCTGCTCATCGTAAGTGACCGATGCGGCGAAGTGGCCCTTCTCGGCGTAGGCCTTCTGGATCGCGCGGACGCCGCGGTCGATCAGCGACTTGTCGATCGGGTCGCCGGCCGTCAGCAGCACCTGCGTGGTGAGCTGTTCTTCATTGAGGCGTTTGTTGCCGGTGAACGAAAGCGATCGCAGCGTGGGCTGTTCGATGACTTCGAAGACGACGTTGATCGAGCCGTCGCCGTTGTCCTGCACCTTGGCCTGCACGGTGTCGAACCGGCCCAGGAACGTGAGGTTGACGATGTCCTGCTTGATCTGATTGGCCTGGTAGGGCTTACCCGCCTCGGTGCGGATGGCGTTGCGGACCAGTTGCTCGGGCGTGTTGGAGAGGCCTTGGAACGTGACGTCGCGGATGAGTCGCCCCTCGGGGTCGATGCCTTGGGCAAGCGACGGTACTGCGCAGAAAAGACTCAGCAGCAGTGCGGCCGCAAGGGCAGAGAGGCGTGGGCAGATCGGGCGTGATGAAATCAAACAGGGACTCCGAGGCCGTAGACACGGAGTTTAGCAGTTAGGCTGGGGGGTTGGGGTGTAGTGCCTGGGGCTCGGGGTTCAGGGTCTGGGTTTTGACACCAGCGACTGTCCTTCAGACGCATCGTAGATTTCAAAAGCGAGACGAATCACCCCGATCGTGTTTTGAGCTTACCCCCAAACCCCAGCCCCTGAACCCCAAGCCCTACTTACTTGCCGCTATCTGTTAGCCGATCTAAACTAAAGAAGACCGGAAGGGTGGAGCGACCTGGGCTGTTCGAGCGTGAAGCCGCATCATCTGCCGGGTAACTGGATTGGCGACTCCCTGATTGCAGCAGCCCCTGCCCCGTGGCGGAGCCGCGCCGGTCCCGCTTGACGCGCCCTGAGGTGAATTCATGACCGCAACCAACGCCAGCCCGTCCGCCGTTGCCAAGGGCAAACGCCCCTCCGACGCGCTCAGCAGCGAGCAGCTCCACAAGCTGCTCTACGACATGATGCTCATCCGCCGCTTCGAAGAGAAGACGATGCAGGCCTACCAGCAGGCCAAGATCGGCGGGTTCTGCCACATCTACATCGGCCAGGAGGCTGTGGCCGTCGGCTCGATCAACGCCCTCAAAGACAACGACCCGATCGTCGGTGCCTACCGCGATCACGGCTTTGCCCTGGCCCGCGGCATGCACCCGAACTACTGCATGGCCGAGATGTACGGCAAGATCACCGGCTGCGCCAAGGGTAAGGGCGGCTCCATGCACATGTTCGACCGCGAGCGGCACATGTACGGCGGGCACGCCATCGTCGGTGGACAATGCCCGCTCGGGGCGGGCCTTGGCTTTGCGATCCAGTACGAAGAAAAAGACAACGTCGCGCTGTGCTACCTCGGCGACGGGGCGCTGAACCAGGGCGCGTTCTTCGAGTCGATGAACCTCGCGGCCATCTGGAACCTGCCGGTCATCTTTGTGCTGGAGAACAACAACTACTCGATGGGCACGCACATCAGCCGTGGCACGTCGATGGCTAACGATCTGAGCGCCAAGGCTGAGGCCTTTGGCGTCCGCTACGCCGAGTGCGACGGGCTGGACGTGCTGGCGGTCTACGACTGCTTCGCCGAGCAGGTGGCGATGACAAGAAACGCCAAGAACCCGCAGTGGAAGCGTGGCGGCTGGGACCAGATCGCCTACAGCCGAGAGGGCTCCAACCCCGGCCCGGCGTTCATCAACGTCAAGACCTACCGCTACCAGGGCCACTCGATGAGTGACCCCCAGAAGTACCGCAGCAAGGACGAGGTCGGCGAGTACAAGCACCGCGACCCGATCAACCTGCTGGTCAACCACCTGATCGAGACCCGCAAGGCCACGCAGGAACAGTGCGACGAACTGGACAACAAGGCCAAGCAGGTCAGCAAGGAAGCGATCGAGCACGCGGAGAATGCCCCGGAGATGCCCGTCGAAGAGATGTTCACGGATGTGTACGCCAACCCGTTTGGCAAGTACATCAAGGGCGGACTGCCGAACATCATCACGAATGAGAACAGCGGGGAGTGAGCTTTGGCGTCGAAGTACGACGGGATGACCGTCCGTGACATTCTTCGCTTGAAAAAGGCCAGCATCCGATCAGCACCCCTGCCGACTGGGGCGCCGGGATGGGACAGCCTGCTCGATTGGACTTGGGAACAGATCCAGCACGAAGCCAAAGCCAACACGCCGGGCTTCAAGACAATCCGGAAGCTGCTGAGCGACGGGAGGTTTGATCGATGAGTACGACTGCACAAAGCAAACTACTGACCGTTCTGAATGAACTCCGCGCTGCGGGCGTTCATACGTCTTTGCGTCAGGACCGTGACGACGCGGTATCGATCGATGTCACCGTGCCGGGCGAACGCTGGGAAGTCGATGTACTCAGCGATGGCACCATTGAGGTGGAGGTTTTCAAGAGCGAGGGCGACATCGGCGACGAGAAGCTCCTGAAAAAGCTTGTGCAACAGCAGCAGCGGATGAATCAAGGCGGTAACGCCGCATAATCAAGCATAATTAAGAAAAGGCTTGCGGCTCGGCAGGAGCCTCGCCCTCCCAAACCAGAATTAGACCCTGAACCCCAGTCCCTACCATGGCAACCAACACCGGCCGAACACTCCAGTACCGTGAAGCACTCCGTGAAGCCATGGAGGAAGAGATGCGCATCGACAAGCGCATCTTCCTCATGGGCGAAGAAGTCGGCGAATACAACGGCGCCTACAAAGTCAGCCAGGGCATGCTCGATGAATTCGGCCCCCGCCGCGTGATCGACTCGCCTATCAGCGAGACCGGCTTTGCGGGCCTTGGCGTTGCCGCGGCGATGTACGGCCTGCGACCGATCATCGAGTTCATGAGCTGGTCCTTCTGCCTCGTTGCCGCCGACCAGATCATCAACAACGCGCCGAAGATGCTCTACATGTCCGGCGGACAGTTCGGCTGTCCCGCTGTGTTCCGCGGCAACAACGGCGCTGGCGGGCAGCTCGGCTCGACCCACTCCTGGTGCGTCGAGTCGCTCTTTAGTCACGTGCCGGGCCTGAAGCTCGCCGTGCCCTCGACCCCGCGCGATGCCAAGGGCCTGCTCAAGGCCGGCATCCGCGACCCCGACCCGTTCTTCAACCTCGAGTCCGAACGCATGCTCGGCATGGGGCTCCACGGCGACAAGGACTACTCCCGCTACCTGCACGGCAACAAGTGGGCGCCCCCGGAAAACGACCCGGACTTTATCATTCCATTGGGTCAGGCGGATATCAAAAAGGTCGGCAAAGACTGCACGATCGTCACCGCCGGCCGACCGGTGCACTTTGCGCTCGAGGCCGCGGAAGCACTTGAGCAGGAAGGCATCGACATCGAAGTCGTCGACGTGCGGACCTACCGCCCGCTGGACATCGAGACGATCGCGGCAAGTGTCCGCAAGACCGGCTACGCGGTGGTGGTCGATCAGTCCTGGCCCTTCGCGTCCGTCGGGGCAGAAGTCGCGGCCCAGATTTACGAGCACTGCTTCGACGACTTGGACAACCAGGTCATCCGCGTGCACAACGACGACATCCCCGCGCCGTACAGCCGACAGCGGGAGCAGGACATGTTGCCCAACGCCCGGAAGATCGTCGAGGCGGTGCGCGCGGTGACGTACAACGCGTGAGGCCCCGTTAGCCGTCGCCTGCAAGGCGACGCGCGTCAAACTGGTGAAACGCTGACGCATCAAACGCCTGCCCGGATTGATCGTGCCGCAAGGCTGCGCATCCGCAAGCCCAACTAAATCAAGCACTTACGGCCGGACCCCCGGCCGTTTTTTTATTTCCCGCCTGAATTTCTCTTGCAAAAGATTGGCCCCCTCCGCCAGCCGTGGCATGGTTGTCCTAACGCCAGCGGAAACTGGCGAGATGAAAGGAAATCGATCATGGCCCGCAACGCATTCAAGACCCTCTCCGCAGCACTGCTCCTCACCGCCGCCACCGCCGCTTCCGCCGGCACCTCCTCCTTTGTGATGGTCAGCGGTGCCTCGGCCCCGGGCATCGACGTCTCGCTCACCGTTCAGGCCTCCACCACCCCCGGCTACGCCTACGACTTCATCGTCACCAACAACTCAGCCAAGGGCATCGTCACTGGCTTCTACCTCGAAGAAGGCTGGAACCACAAGATCAGTGGCGCAGGCCTCTCCACCGGCCCGGCAGTCCTCAACCCCGCATCGCTCAACCCCCAGGTCGCCGAGTGGGACGGCCCCATGGTCTCGCACACCGTCGGCACCGAACGCGTTCGTAAGTGGGTCGGCCGAGGCTATCAGGACTTCTACTACGACAAACTCCAGGACGGCATCCTCCCCGGCGAGATGCAGGTCTTCTCCTTCGTCACCGATATCAACATCATCTCCCTGCAGAACCTCATGGATGCCGTCGGCCAGCCCAGCTACGGCGTCGGCATCCGCATGCAGGACCTCACCAACGACGCCTACGCCGCGGGCTACGGCCTCGCTCAGCCGATCATCACGCCTGACCCGATCCAGGACCCCCAGCAAGACCCGACCCCGCAGGTCACCGGCGTCCCCACCCCCAGCGCCGCGATCGCCGGCCTGGTCATGATGGGCCTCGCCGCCGCCCGCCGTCGCCGCGCCTAAGCCAACAACCCCGTCCTTTCTCACAGAGCCTGGCCACCTTGGCCGGGCTTTTTTACTTCTCATCACGTCCACGGCATCACGTCGCCGATCGCTCTACAATCCGTTTCTGCGTCGCGATGCCTGTCAACGCTCGCAACCCACTGGGGATGACGCCGACCCTTACACGCACCGGAAAATTAGCCATGGCCCTCACCGTTGAAATGCCCAAGCTCTCGGACACGATGGAAGAAGGCACGCTGATCAAGTGGGTCGTGAAGGTCGGCGACAAGGTCTCGGCCGGCGACCATCTGGCCGACGTCGAAACCGACAAGGCCACCATGGAACTCCAGGCCTTTGACGACGGCACCGTCGCCAAGCTCGTCCTGGCCGAAGGCGCAACCGTGCCCGTGGGTCAGGCGATCCTCATCCTCGCCCAGGCCGGCGAATCAGTGGAAGACGCCGCCAAGGCTGCACCCGCCGCCGCCCCCAAACCCGCCGCCCCTAAGCCGGCCACCACACCCACCGCCCCCGAAGCCGGTCCTGAGCGCAGCGAAGGTCCGGATCAAACGCACTCCAAGCCCGCGCCCAGCCAACCCGCGCCAAAGCCCATCACCGCCGCACCGATCGCACCTGCACCCACGGCGACTTCCG
>JBGSTE010000349.1:0-2987 GCA_041736655.1 Phycisphaeraceae bacterium
CGAGGCAGGCCGGGCCCAGGCGCTGGCTGACGAAGCCCGGGCCACAGCAGAGCGTGAACAGAAGGCGGCGGTGGAAATGCGACAACTGGCGTTTGATACCCGCTCGGCGGCGGCGCTGGCTGAGCGTATCGCAGTCGACGCGGAGTTCGCTGAGATCAACAACCGCAACAACGCGACGACCGGCACCGCCGGTGTGCCGACGCAGACCGAGTGAACGCACTGACGCGTGTATCGATATCCCTTTGATGAGGAGACGCCGAGTTGCCCCGCGCAGCTCGGCGTTTTTCTTCATGCACGGGCAGCGTTATCATCGCGCCGCTTATGCAAGAACACCCGCCCGCTGATCGTCCCGACCGTGTCATCGTCCCGCTGCGCGTCCGCTATGTCGAGTGCGACCCGATGCGGATCGCCCATCACTCGGCCTACACGGTCTGGATGGAGATCGGCCGAACCGAACTCTTGCGTGCTCAAGGTGCCAACTACCGCGACTGTGAAGACAACGGCGTCTACTTCGCCGTCGCCCGCCTGAGCATCCGCTACAAGAAACCCGCGCGCTACGACGATGAATTGATGCTGCACGTCATCGGCCTGCCCTGTGCCGGTGTCAAGGTCGAGCACCGGTACGAACTCTATCGCGGCGAGGAACTACTGATGACCGCGGAGACGACGATCGTCTGCGTGACTGCCGAGGGAAGGGCGGTGCCGGTACCCAAGGGGCTGTTGCCTTAGGCGTAGCGGGTGACGCGAAGCGTCCCGTGCGGCGTGGCCTGTGATTCGAGCGGGACGCTTCGCGTCGCCCGCTACGCGTGATCGTTTGTAACGACTTGTCGGTTCTCTTTTCAGATTACACCGCGTCTCGGCCCCCAAGTCGCTTGTGGATTGTGTCGAAGGCTCTTAAGCCGGCGTTCGTCTGCGCGCTTGGCCGGAGGGCGAGTCGATGCCCGGTTCGGTTCTGTGGTTCATCCTGGTTCTCGTGGCGCTACCGCTGGCCTGGCTGGCGGGTCGGCGTGCGTCGGCGATCCGTGACCACACACGGCGGGCCTGTGTCATCGGCGGCGTGTTCCTACTGTTGATGGGCTGGGCCGTGATGATCCATCACCCCGCCACGGCGGTCGAGCTGATCCCCGTCTGGGCCCTTGCCAGGCTCGAAGGCATCGGCGCTGCGCCGCTATTTGTCTTTGTGCTGGCCGTGGGCTGGCGACTGGCTTCGCTCCGCCGACAGCGCGCGATCATGATCGTCGGCATGTTCATGGGCCTGGGCTACTTCCTGCACGGCGGGCTGTGGATGATGCGCCCCACACCCACAAGCGCCCTGGGCCACGGCGGCAGCCGCTACTTCGTCAACCAGTCGCAGGACTACTCGTGCGTGCCCGCCGCCTGCGCTACGTCGCTTCGCATGCTCGGCGTCGACACCCACGAGGCGGAGATGGCCGAGCTGACCGAGACCCGCTCGGGCACCGGCGCGACCTTGCTCCGCGCGCTGAACGGCATCAGCTTCAAGCTGCAGGACTCTGCCTTTACGCCGCAGTTGCTGGAACCGACCTATGACCAGTTGCTTCGGCTACAGCCGCCGATGCTCACGCCGCTGCGTTACGA
This sequence comes from Phycisphaeraceae bacterium, assembly GCA_041736655.1. GTDB lineage: Bacteria > Planctomycetota > Phycisphaerae > Phycisphaerales > Phycisphaeraceae > JAHQVV01. The sequence continues at coordinate 1,597 of JBGSTE010000349.1, forward strand.
AACGACCCGCCTGCACATGGTCACGATCCTGGAGGTCCGCCCGCACCTGGTGGTCATCGCCGACCCGCAGGTGGGTATCGAGTTCATCAGCAGGCGCGAGTTTATCGAGCGCTATCGCGGACAGGTGATCGCCTTTGATGGCGACGACGATCGGGCCGACCTTGGCGATGTCCTGGCGCAGCACCCGTATGTGCAGGACCCGGACGCGGCGCCGATCTATCTGCGATTTGCCCGCACGCAGGACGCGTTGCAGGTTCAACCGGCCATCCCGCCGATGGATCAGCCTTGACTTTGTCCGCCGGTCGGCCATACTTAGAGCATGGCAACCGCACGGTTTTATGTTGAGGGTTACTTCTGGTTTGCACGGCCAAGCACCGTGTCAGGACCCCTCTAGCCCAAGCGTACCACGCCCGGATAGACCCCCGCCCTGACACCGATGTGCCAGGGTTTTTTGTTGGATTGACTTCGTCAGCGAGCCGATAGCCCGATAGATAATAGGAGCAAAAGCCATGATCATCGTGATGCGACCCGATGCAACCGCGGACCAGGTCCGTGCCGTCTCGAACCTCATTGTCGAAGCGGGCCTCAAGCCCCAGCCGATCCAGGGCACCGACCTCGTCGTGGTCGCGGTGATCGGCGATGACCGGCTAAAAGACTCGAGCAAGTTCGAACAAGCGCCGGGCGTAGACCGCATCATGCGCGTGCTCTCGCCCTACAAGATGGCCGCGGCCGAGGCCAAGCCCGGCCGGCGCACATTGGTCCGCGTGGGGGCTGGCGAGGGCTGCGTCTTCGGCGGGACCAACGTGCCGGTGATCGCCGGGCCTTGCAGTGTCGAAGGGCAAGACAAGATCATCGAGATCGCCAAGATGGTCAAGGCCGCCGGCGCCCATGCGCTGCGTGGCGGGGCGTTCAAGCCGCGTACGAATCCATTTGTTTTTCAAGGTCATGGCGAAGAGGGCCTGAAGATGCTCGCTGCCGCGCGCGAGGTGACGGGCCTGCCGATCATCACCGAGGTGCTCACGCCGTCGGATGTGGACCTGGTCGCGCGTTACGCCGACTGTCTACAGATCGGCACGCGTAATGCGCAGAACTTCAAGCTGCTCGAAGCCGTGGGCGAACAGCCTAAACCCGTGCTCTTTAAGCGTGGCATGGCGATGACGATCAACGAGTACCTGCAGGCGGCGGACTACATCCTCGCGGCAGGCAATCCGAACGTGATCCTCTGCGAGCGTGGCATCCGCACGTTCGAAGACCACACGCGCAACACGCTGCCGCTGGCGTCGGTGCCCGAGCTTAAAAGGCGGAGCCACCTGCCGATCGTTGTCGACCCCAGCCACGGCACGGGCCACGCGTACCTCGTGGCCGACATGTCGCGGGCCTCGGTCGCCGCC
>JBGSTE010000456.1:0-2888 GCA_041736655.1 Phycisphaeraceae bacterium
ACCGCATCAAGCGTCGGCTGCGTGAGGCGTTTCGGCTGCATCAGCAGGACTGGCCGGGGCGCTATGATCTGGTGGTGATTGTTTATCCGCACGAACTCTTGCCGATGCTCGACTATGCCCAACTGCTTGGCAAGCTGGTCGGGCAACTGCATACTGTCGTGCAGAAACGCCAGGCCAGGCAAGGGTAGAGACGCCACATGTTTCGATGGATGCACAACACGATCCGAGAGATGCGCATGACATTCATGCGTCCGGGTACGCAACTCACGCGTGGCCAGCGCTTCCTGCACCTGTGCATCGATCTGGCCCGACACGCCCGACAGGAGCTGCGCGACGACCACGCCACGACCTGGGCTGCGGCGCTGACCTACCGCACGATCTTCGGCCTGGTCCCCATGATCGTCATGGCGCTCATCGTCTTCCGCGCCTTCGGCGGCTTCGCCGGCTCGCAGGAGGGGCTGACCGAACTGGTCTACGACTACCTCGATATGAATATCGATGAGCCGCAGGCCGACGACGCCGGCGACTTGTCCCTTGAGCTCACGCAGGAACAGGCGAGGACCCTCGAAGCACGCGAATGGATCAACAGCTCGACCCTGTTGAGTTTCGTGTCTTCGGAACTGTTTACGCTGGACCCGGAGGTTGAAGAAGCTTTGACGCAGCGGCGCGCCAACCTGGAGATGCGCCGACGCATCGACGAACTGGTCGCCAACCTCGCGCAGGGCGCAACGACCATCAACATCGGCAGCATCGGCGTCTTCGGAACGCTCCTGCTCATCTGGGCGGCGATCGGCCTGATTGTCACGGTCGAGAAAACCTTCAACGTCATCTACAAGGCGCCCCTGGGCAGGCCCTGGCACGTCCGCATCCCGATCTACTGGGCCATCATCACCCTCGGCCCGGTGCTCATCTGGGGCAGCTTCTATCTCTCCACGCAGTTCATCGCCTTCGCAGAAGACGTGCCCGTCATCAGTTGGCTGGTCGGTATTGCCAAGCAGTTCACCGCGCTGCTGGTCACCTGGCTCTTGTTTTTGCTGCTTTTTAAGCTCATGCCCAACACGCAGGTCGCGATCCGGCCGGCGATGGCGGGGGCGATGGTTTCCGCGCTGGCGTGGGAGTTGATGAAGGTGGCGCTCCGCTGGTATGTCCAGATCGCGATCATCAATCCGACGCATGCCAGGCTCTACGGCTCGCTGGCGCTGATCCCCATCCTTTTGTTCTGGGTCTACATGACCTGGGTGGTCGTGCTCGCGGGCCTGGAGGTCACGCACATCCTCCAGACCCTGCCCGCCAGCCGGATGGGGCATTTCGAAAAGCTCCGCCCGGCACCGGTAGCGCGCGATCCCTGGCTGGTCATCCCGGTCATGAGCGCCATCGCCCAGGCCTTTGACGCGGGCAAGACCCTCGGCGTCGACGCGATCGCCAAAGAGCTCGACGCCGCGCCATCCACGATCGTCACACTCACCGACGAACTGATCGACCGCGGCCTGCTGCACCGCCTGACCGACGATGAAGGCCAAACCTTCGCGCTCGCCAAACCTCCGGCCAAGATCCGCATCGCCGAACTCATCGGCGCCGGCCACGAACACGCCGACACCGCGCACCTGCCCGGCCACGACCTCTTGATGCAGCTCGCCAGGGCGCAGGACACGGCACTGGCGGACGTGACGCTGGCGGGCAAGCACAACCCATCCCCTGCGTAGCGGGCGACGCGCAGCGTCCCGTGCATGATCACTTCGTTCTCGTTCTCGTAATTCGTAATTCGTAATCGAGCAACGCGCTTTAAAGATGTTCGTTTCGAGTACGAGAACGATTACAAGAATGATTACGGGAACGAGTACACGTACGATCGCTGACAACGGGACGCTGCGCGTCGCCCGCTACGCAGTGGTTGTGTTGTCATACCGCTGGGCGATCGGCATTCTTCTGCCAAAACCGAACGCCCGGCCGGTGATTTTTAAGCCCGGCGCGGCCTGCTTTCGCTTGTATTCGTTCAGGTCGATCAACCGAGCGATCCGCTGGACGGTCGCCGCGTCGTAGCCGGTCTGGCTGATGATCTGAGGGACGCTCTCTTCGCGTTCGACGTAGCGCTCGATGATCGCATCGAGTACTTCATACGGCGGCAGCGAGTCCTGGTCGGTCTGGTTGGGGCGCAGCTCGGCGCTGGGCGGCTTGGTGATCGTATCGACGGGGATGACGGGCTTGCCGAACTGCTGACGCAGGGGTGATGCTGCGTCGTCGTTCATCCAGTTGGCCAGGTCGTAGACCATGGTCTTAGGTACGTCTGAGAGCACGGAGAACCCGCCGCACATGTCGCCGTAGAGCGTGCAGTAGCCCACGGCCAGTTCGCTCTTGTTGCCGGTGGTGACCAGCATCGCGCCGGTCTTGTTGCTCAGGGCCATCATGAGGTTGCCGCGGACACGGGCCTGGATGTTTTCCTCGGTGACGCCGCCCGGGAGGTTTTGCGTGAGCTGCGTAAACAGGCCCGCGAGCATGTTCTCCATCGCCGCGTGGGCCGGCTCGATGGGGAGGAGGTCGAACCTGACGCCGAGGTTCGCTGCCAGCTCGCGTGCGTCGTCGACGCTGCCGGTGGAGGAAAAGCGTGAGGGCATGCCGATGCCGTGCACGTTGTCTGCGCCGATGGCGGCGACGGCGATCGCGCAGCTCACGGCCGAGTCGATCCCGCCGGAGAGGCCCATGACGATTTTCTTAAAGCCACACTTGGCGCAGTAATCACGCAGGCCCATCACGAGCGCGGCGTAGACCGAGGCGAGGCCGTCACGCGGGGTTTCGATGCGGTTGGATGAGTCGATGGTGGGGCGGGCATCCTGCCCGCCGAAAGATCGCGATTCTGACCCGACTGGATTCCCGGCTGCGCCGTGATGACG
>JBGSTE010000473.1:0-3144 GCA_041736655.1 Phycisphaeraceae bacterium
CACCAACCGCGCACGCGCTGCCGGCGCCCGTGAAAAAGTCCACGCACCGCAAGGGCAAGTCCAGCTCCGCCGACGCCCCGGCCAACACCACCAGCGCCCACGCCAAACCCAAGGCCAAGAACTACGCCAAACCCGCCGGCAAAACCAAGCCCAAGCAGAACACCAAGTTCGCCGCCAAATCTAAATTCAAGACCAAGCCCAAGCCCAAGGCCTGATCCGAACCCGACGCAACTCCCGCTTAGCGTGTTCTTATGTCCACCCTCCTCACCACGCACGGCCTGTCCAAGTCCTACGGCTCGCACACGCTCTTTACCGGCATCGCCATCGGACTCATGCAGGGCGACCGGCTCGGCCTCATCGGGCCCAACGGCTCGGGCAAGTCCACGCTCCTGAAAATCCTCGCGGGACTTACCGAGAGCGATGAAGGACAAGTCACCCGCCGACGACAGCTCTCTTTTGCCTATGTCGATCAGGACGACCGCTTCGCCCCCGACGCGACGCCGATGCAGGTGGTCGTGCAGTCCTGCCTGGATCTGAATACGGCTGAGCATCACGGCCTTGACCCGCAGACCCGCGCCAACATCATCCTCTCGCAACTGGGCTTCTCCGATGTCGACCAGCGCGTCGGCACGCTCTCGGGCGGTTGGCGTAAGCGATTGGCCATCGCCTGCGCGCTGGTCCGCGAGCCCGATGTCCTCATGCTCGACGAACCGACCAACCACCTGGACATGGAGGGCGTGCTCTGGCTTGAAGACTTCGTCAAGCAAAGCGAGATGGCCGTCGTCTTCATCACGCACGATCGCACCTTCCTTGAAAACTGCGCCAACCGCATCATCGAACTTTCCACCGCCTACCCCGACGGCGCGTTCGAGGTCAAGGGCAACTACTCCGCGTTTGTCCGCCGAAAGGAAGAGTTCCTTGATGCCCAGCAGAACCAGCAGACCGCGCTGGCGGGCAAGGTCCGACGCGACACCGCCTGGCTTCGGCAGGGCATCCAGGGCAGGCAGACCCGCAACAAGACCCAGGTCGCCGCGAGCCACAACCGGCAGGACGAACTCAAGGCCCTGCAGGACCGCAACAACGCCACCGGCCGCAGCGCCGAAGTCTCCTTTCAGGCCAGCGAACGCAAGACCCACAAACTCATCGAGGCCACCTCACTCACCAAGTCCCTCGGCGGCAGACCACTCTTTGCCGACCTGAACTTCACCCTCTCGCCCGGCACGCGCCTGGGGCTCCTGGGGCCCAACGGCTCGGGCAAGACCACGCTCATGCGGCTCCTCACCGGTGAATTGCAACCGGACCACGGCAGCATCAAGCACGCCGACAAACTCCGCATCGTCAACTTCACCCAGCACCGCGAAGAACTGGACCTCAAGCAAAACCTCCGCGATGCGCTCTGCCCCATCGGCGAAACCGTCTACTTCCGAGACAAGCCCATGCACGTCTCGGCCTGGGCGAAACGATTCCTCTTTGATCCCAACAAGTTCCGCACCTCCGTCGGCGATCTCTCAGGCGGCGAACAGGCCCGCATCCTCATCGCGAGACTCATGCTCCAGCCCGCCGACCTCCTGATCCTCGACGAGCCGACCAACGACCTGGATATCCCCACGCTCGAAGTCCTCGAAGAATCCCTGACCAACTTCCCCGGCGCGATCGTCCTCGTCACTCACGACCGCTTCATGCTCGGCCGACTCTCCACCGAGATCATCGCCTTCAACGGCCGGGGCGGCGCAAAGTCCTTCGCCAGCTTCGAGCAGTGGTAAAGCGACAGCAACGGCAGCGACCCGGCCAACGACAACATCAGACCCAAGCAGACCAAACCCCCCGCAACCGAGGCCGTGAAGCCCGCCGTCAGCGCCGCCCCGGCAAAGAAACTCAGCTACAAACTCCAGCGCGAGCTGGATCAGATGGAAGCAACCATCCTCCAGGCCGAAGAAGAAGTAGCGGCTCTGCACAAGCAGACCGAAGACCCCAAAGTCATGGCCGACCGCGCCCGCTACACCGCGCTGTGCTCCCAACTGGGCGAGGCCCAGACCCAAGTCCGCAAACTATACGAACGCTGGGCGGAACTCGAGGCGATGTAAGCACAACGAGATAACCGCCGCGTCACACGCGGGGGCGAACCGACAATCCACCAACGATCCGAGCACGAAGCGTCAGCGAGTGACCCGCTGAAAATCATCCGGGTGCCACCTCGCGGGTCTCAGCCCGCTTAGTGCCCAACGCCAGCAACGAGCCCATCACGCTTCGTCACGCATCAACACCATCCCCGGGCGAGTCTGTCACTCGCTTGCGTTCATCCACTGATGCGATGGTGCAGATTCAAATCGTGTCGCGCTTTACTCCGCGACCTGCTGGCTCAGTCGCGCGCTGGCCTGGGACTGGATCTCGGCGGCAACGCGATCGGGGTTGTAGCCGCGCGTGAGCATGACGCATGGCTTTCCCGACAGCTTGGCGTACTTGCGGGCTTCTTCAGCGTAGAGGTGACCCGTGAGCTTGATGATGACCAGCACCACCGCGGTGTCCGGCCGAGCGATCGGCGAACGCATCGGCTCGCTGGACCCGTGCTCGGTCAGCTCGACCCACTCTGCTTCCTTGAGATCAAAGGCCTGCTTCAGTCGCTCGGCCGCCTCGACGTTGGGCGTGCCGCCGATGATCACCATCCGCAAACCACGCAGCATCTCCCGCACTTCCAGCACCTCTGCGGTCCATGCACGAACCTCGCTGCTCGTTGAAGTCGCCTGGGTTTTCTCTGCATCCTGGCTTTGCGAGTCGGCTCGCGCGATGATGCCCGACAGATGTTCGAGTCCCGTCGGATCCTCCGGCCAGTACGCAAGCGCGGGCCCGATCGCCTCCACGATCCGCCGGTCCGCTGTCGCGACGCCCATGCCTTCCAGACGGAGCACCGCTTCGGAAATCGTCGACCAATGCGTGCTCGCCAACTCGGGCTGGCCCTTACTGAGTTGACCGGCGTGGTACCTGATCTTTTTGAACTCGTTACTGATCTTCCTGGCCGCGGCCTCGCGCATCTCCAGGCGGGCGCTCTCGGCCTTGATCCGTGATCGAAGCGACGCCGTGTCCGCGGGGTCCGCCGGGTCATCGGTGGTCATATGCCGGGAAACGAACACGCGGCGCGTCGCGGTC
>JBGSTE010000205.1:0-8825 GCA_041736655.1 Phycisphaeraceae bacterium
ATGTCGGTGGGCATGATCAAGTTCTATCGCGTCGGCTGCTTCAAGCAGATCGGCGGGTTTGTGCGTGAGGTGATGTGGGACGGCATCGACTGCCACCGCTGTCGCATGTTCGGCTGGCTGGCGTGTTCGTGGGATGATGAGGCTTTGCGTTTCATCCACCTGCGAGCGATGGGTTCAAGCCACAAGGGGATTTTGACCGGCCGACAGCGTCACGGTTTTGGCCAGTGGTTCATGGGCACGAGCCTGGCGTACATGTCGGCCAGTGCGCTGTTTCGTCTGACGCGTCCGCCGATTGTGATTGGCGGGCTGGCGATGTGGTGGGGCTTTGTGAAAAGCATGCTCAGCGGGGTCAAGCGTTATCCGGACCCGACGTTCCGTCGTTTCCTGCGTTCTTATCAGTGGTCATGCCTGAGGCTGGGCAAGACCGAGGCAACCCGCCGATTAAACGAACAGGTCGCGCAGCACTGGCGACCGCCGACCTGAGCGGGGTGTTGATGGACTCGAGCGTATTTTGAGCCTGCAACCAGTGGTGTCAGGCCGTCCGATTGCCGATCTTATGATGACCCGACTGCCTGCTATCGCCGAAGGAATCCCGGTGGTGACTGATAACCAACTGAACTCGAAGGTCCGCGTCTCGATCGTGATCCCGGTCATGAACGAGCAGGACAACATCGTCGACCTCTACCGCGAGCTGGTGGAGATGATGGACAAGCAGGCTGACGGCTACGAGGTGATCTTCGTGGATGACGGCTCGTGGGACCAGACGGTGTCCCGGCTCAAGGAGGCGGCCGGCCACGACGCCCGTATCTCGATCATCAGCTTCAAGAAGAACTTCGGGCAGACGGCGGCGATGGCGGCGGGCTTTGAGGCGGCGCGGGGCGAGGTGATCGTGCCGATGGACGGGGACCGGCAGAACGACCCGGCCGACGTCCCGCGTCTGGTCGCCAAGCTCGACGAGTCGGCCGACGACATCGGCAACAAGTGGGACATCGTCTCGGGCTGGCGCAAGAACCGGCAGGACAAGATGATGTCCCGGCGTCTGCCCTCGATCATCGCCAACAAGCTGGTCAAGAAGCTGACCTGGACCGAAGAGATCCACGACTTCGGCTGCTCGCTCAAGGCCTATCGCAAGGAAGTACTCGAAGACGTCCGTCTCTATGGCGAGATGCACCGCTTCATCCCCGCGATCTGCAAGTGGCGCGGCGCCCGCGTGACTGAAGAGGTGGTCAATCACCGCCCGCGCGTAGCCGGTGCATCCAAGTACGGGCTTAAGCGAACGGTCAAGGTGCTGCTGGACCTGATCACGGTCAAGTTCCTGGGCGACTACCTGGCCAAGCCGATCTACTTCTTCGGCAAGTTCGCGATGCTGTTCATGACGATCTCGGTGTTGTCGATCCTGCTGTCGGTGTTCCAGTGGTTTGGCGTGCTGACGTTCGATGGCGAGCCGGTGAAGCTGAACAACAATGTCTTCGTGCTCTTTTCGATGATGACCGCGCTGATCAGCGTGATGGTGCTGATGATGGGCGTGCTGTCGGAGTTGATGGCCCGGGTTTATCACGAGAGCCAGGACCGTCGGCCGTACAAGATCCGCGCGGTCTTCCGCGGCGGCGGTGAGAAGAAGTAGTCGCTGCGGCTGCGCCTTGCGGGGTTTTTATCGGTTGCAAGCCAGCAGCCGCCGACTGCGAAAACAAGTTAATGATTTTGGTGTAGAAGGTGTGGTTCAATGCCAGATCGTGCTGTATGTTTAAGCAGATCGCGTTGAAGTTATCCACACTGGGTACCGACGCGGCATTACCATTAAGCTGCTAACCCTATCTCGCTAGCCCCATTTAAGTGTTAGCGCAATCGTGGACTTATGATTGCGCTAACGCCTAAGCGTTAATAGAAAAGTGTAACTTCTTAGTGATAACATCACTGCTGTATTCTTGAGAAATTTTCAAGGAAAACAAGAAAATGCTCTCTTTTCTTTTGGGCCAAATTATTATTGGTCGTAGTTCGTGCCATCGGAGGCGATGAACCAGTATCAGGCGTATTTATCCCAACTCGAAGTTGTGGATCAAGCGATTAGGAGAAGGTAGAAATGAGCAGGATCCTTTCATCACCGTCACGCGGCGTTTTGTTGGCAGCGGCCCTGGCCTTGCCGGTCAGTTCGCACGCCACCCAGCTGATCAATGTTTTCGCGATGGGCGACTCGCTGGCGCTGGGTTCGGAAGCGGCCGCTCGTGAGTATGTCCGCGACTACTACGGCTACGGCACCGAGCCGGGCAACAGCTCCAACCCCGGTAGCGGCGCCTACAACCCCGTCGGCTTCGTCGGCTGGCGGGCTCAGCTGCAGTTCCACCTGGCCGACGCGGGCTTCGAGGTGGACATGGTCGGCAACGTCTCGTCGGTCAGCAACATCCCGGACACGATCCTCAATGGCTCGCTGAATCCGGCACAGTTCACCACGGCCGACAACCGCACCTACGCCTACGACCCGGACAACACCAGCGGTGCTGGCTGGCGCATCGGCGGGCTCTACGACCTCTCCAAGCTCACCGGCTCGCAGACCCTGGCCAACCTCCATGGCAACACCGGCTTTGGCGGCTATGTCTACACTCCCGGCCAGCTGCCGATCTCGACCTACGACAACACTGCACCCATCGACATTACCGGCCCGGGTGTGGACGTCATCGACACCGACGGCAACGGCTTGTTCTCTGAGAGCGCCCCGGCCAACGTCTTTGACCGCGGTCTCGCTGACCACCTGCCCGAAATGGCTGTCCCTCTCTCGCAGGCCAATGCGATTGTTATCCAGATCGGTGTCAATGACCTGAAGAACCGCGAAGACGTCGAAGGCTCAGGCTCTTCCGTCGCAGAGCGGGTTGAGAACGGCAACGCCCAGGCCCGCCTGTACAACATGATCCTCCAGATCAGGTCGATGGTCTCCAACTCCACCGAGATCTACGTCGCCAACATCGCAACGGTGAACGAAGAGTTCCGTTGGGACACCACCGCCGACGCCCAGGAAGCGATCGAGGCCTTCAACGAGTCCTTCCGTACCACCTACTTCGGCAATGACTTCCAGGACCTGGCGGGCTACGACGATGCCATCGCCTCCGCCTCGGCACTGGCTGACCCATTGGGTCTGCTCGACAACGTCTTCCTGGTCAACATCCACGGCCAGATTGACCAACTCATCGGCTTAGGCGGCAGCCCGCTGACCGATCCGGGTGCGTCGGCACAGAGTTCGCCGGACTACAGCATTGCCTTGTCGAGTGACAACCTGCACTGGACGCAGGCGGGCTATGACCACGTAGGCGAGTTCTTCGGCAAGGTCATCGCGGCCAATACCTCGGTGCCCGAGCCCAGCTCGGCCGGCCTGCTCGCCGCTGCGGGCCTGATGATGGTCCGCCGCCGTCGCGGGGCCTGAGCCCGGAACAACGAGATATCGCTATAAAAAGACCTCATTGTCTGTTATAACCTGATGTGTGCCTATGTATCCTGCCGATAAGGCTATAGGGTCGGGCACGCTGAGGGATGGGTTATGGCAGATCAATCGATGGCTAGCGTTATCAACGCCGGCTCGGCCGGCAAAGGGATCGCAACCGAACCCGATGCCGCCTGGGCTGGCAGGCACTTTCTGCTGTTCGCGTTCCTCGGCGCGATCGGGGTGCTGTTTCACGAGGCCCAGTACTACACCTTCACCGACTACTACGGCACGATGATCGCCACCGGCGGAGCGCTCCTGGTGCTTTGTCGACCGACGTCGCTGTGGCGATGGGCGCTGATGCACCTGGGCATGATCGTCGAGGTGATCGAATCGGGGCCTTTCAGCTCCAACCACACAGTCTTCCACGCGTTTCTGAGCCTGTCGCTGCTTGCCACGGTTGCGACGCTTTGGGTCCGCGGTGGGTTTAAGCCGCTTGGCCGCGGCGAGGTCTTCCGAGCCATCGCGCCGGTGGGGCGTGTGATGGTGCTCGTGCTCTATTTCTTCACGTTCTGGCACAAGTTCAACTGGGGATTTTTCGACCCCGAGATCTCCTGCGGGGTGCAATACTACGAGGGGTTGAAGAAGCACTTGCCGTTCCTGCCCGACGCGGATTGGACGATCTGGCCGTCGATTATCGGGACACTCATCGGCGAACTCTGCCTCTTCGGGCTGATCCTCTTCCGAAAAACTCGGCTGCTGGGACTCTTGGTGTGTCTGGGCTTCCACGGTGTGGTCGGGTCGATGAACCACCCGAACTTTTCTGCCATTGCCTACGGTTACCTGATCTTGTTCTTCCCCATCGAGTCCTCGGGTTTGTTCGTTCAGCGCTGGCACGCGGTCTTGAAGAAGTTCTTCGGCATCGACTGGTCACGAGACGGCGCACGCGTACTCAAGGTGCTGAGCATGGTTGGATGGGTGGGTACCGCGGCGGTGTTGGGGTGGATGGCGTACGTTGCGGCGGTGGTGATCCCGAACAACGAGCTGCCGATCAATCTGCTGCGAGCGCCGTGGGACGAGCCGAGAAACCTCTTGCAGAAGAACGTCAAGCGGGCGTTTCAGATTTATGGAACGTGCATCTTTTTTGGTGTGTACGTGGTCGGGCTTTGGAAGACGCGGCACAGCTGGTCTGTGTCGTTCTACCGCTTTGCCCACCCGTGGGTGTATGTGTTCCCCGTGCTGATGTTCGCGCATGGGATGGGGCCTTACTTTGGCGGCCGATCGGACTCGGTGTTCTCGATGTTCAGTAATCTGCAGACCGAGCCGGGCCACGCCAACCACGTGCTGCTGTCGTGGACGCCGCACCTGACGGACCTGCAGCGAGACCGGGTGACGATCGTGTCGTCCAGCGATGCGGAGCTGGCGGAGTTTGCGAAGCAAGGGCATGCGCTGCACTGGTTCGAGCTGGTGCGTTACGTCCAGCGGAAGGTGTCGGCGGGTCAGGGCGACTTCTCGCTCACGTATCTGCGTGGCGAGGATATGCTGGGCTTGATTGAAGAAGACCGCAAGACCGGCCGATTAGTCGAGGTAGCCCATGTCGGGACCGACCCCGAGCTCAACGAGCCTCACTCGCGGTTCATGATGAACTACATGTACCTGCGTCCGTATAAGCATGCCCAGCGCAACACCTGCGGCCACTGACCCCCCGACACACACGCCACGGCGGATCGCCATGGTCGCGGCCTGTCCGTTCCCGTTTGAGCGCGGCACGCCTGTACGTATCCACCGCATGTCCGAGGCGCTCGCCGCACGCGGACACACGGTCGAGCTGGTGACCTATCACCTGGGCGATCGCGCGGTCGACCTGCCCTTTAACGTCCACCGCATCCGCGATGTGAAGACCTACACCAAGACCGACGCTGGCCCGAGCTACCAGAAGCTGGCGGTCTGCGACCCGTTGCTGGCGCGCCTGCTGCGGCGTGTGATCCGCGAGCAGCAGTGCGAGGTCGTGCATGCGCACCATTTTGAAGGGCTGCTCGTTGCGCTCTGGGCCACACGCGGGATGAACGTTCCCATCGTGTTCGACTGCCACACGCTATTGACTTCGGAGCTTCAGTACTACGGCATGGGCCTGGTCAAGCGCGCCAAGGTTTGCATCGGGCGATGGTTTGACGGCTGGCTCCCACGCCGCGCCGACTATGTGACCGCTGTCACCGAAGACATCGCCCAGCAGTGTGTCCAGCGCTGCGGCGTGCCGGCCGACCGTGTCGCGGCCGTGGTCAACGGCGTAGAGATCGACACCTTCACCGTCGCCGAGCAAGAGGTCTATCACCCGCCGCATGGCAAGCCGACCGTCGTCTTCACCGGTAACTTCGCGGCCTACCAGGGCATCGAACACCTCTTCGAGGCCTTTGCGAAACTCAAAGCAATGGGTAGCGATGCCCGGCTGATGCTCGTCACGCGCTCGCCACTGGGCCCGCTTGAGCAACGCGCGAAACAGCTTGGCATCCTCGATCGCATCGATCTGGAAGACGTCGACTTCGCCGGCGTCCCCGCGCGATTGGCCGGGGCACAGGTCGCCGCCAACCCGCGGATTGATTGCGACGGCATCCCGCAGAAACTCCTGAACTACATGGCCGCGGGCAAGCCGACGGTCTCGTTCGAGGGCTCGGCCAAGATCCTGCGCGACGGCGTGACGGGTGTCCGTGTACCCAATGGCGATATCGATGCGTTTGCCCGGGCGATCCACGAATTGATCTTGAATCCACAGCGCGCCAAGGCGATGGGCGAGGCTGCACGCGAAGAAGTCACACGCGAACGCACCTGGCGCGCGGCGGCTGAAAAAATCGAACACGCCTACGACGTCGTGCTCCGTGCACAAGGGGCCACGCAACCCACCACGCAGCGGCAGACGGCGTAACACATGGCCTGCAACACCATGACCCCAACGACGCCTAACAACCCGACACCGGTCGCCTCCATGCACCGCGCAGTGCAGGCGTCGGCATCGCTGCCGCTGGATACGAAGGCGACAGTGGCCGTGGTGATTGTCAACCACAACGGCGGCGACAAATTACTGAAGACACTCCTGGCCATCGCCGAGCAGCCGCACCGTGTCGAGCAGGTCATCGTTGTCGACAGCGCCTCGACCGACGCCAGCCCCGACCGCGCCGCCGAGTGCTTCCCACAGGCCAACGTCATCAAATTGCAGGAGAACGTCGGCCCTTGCGTCACGCGAAACACCGGCGTCGCACGGTGCAAGGCCCAGTTCGTGCTGCTGCTGGACAGCGATGTTTACGTTAAGCCCGACACGATTCAGCAGATGCTTGACGCCCAGCGCGAAACTCGCGCCGCCGTTGTCTGCCCGCGCATCATCCTGCTGCCCGAAGGCGATCAGATCCAATGCGAAGGCGCGACCAATCACTTCCTGGGTACCTCCGGCATGCGTCACGGCTGGATGAATGTCGACGAAGTAGAGCCGAAACGCGCGAAGGTCGACGGCGCGATTTCCGCGGCGCTGCTGGTGGATCGTGCGTTTTATGAAAAGGCCGGCGGCTTTGATCCGGTGCTGTACTTCTATTATGAGGACCTCGAGTTTGGCCTGCGGGTCCAGATGCTTGGCGGGCAGATCGTCTGCGAACCCAACGCCGTCGTACTCCACGACCGTGGTACAGGCACAGCGGGCCTGAGCTTCCGCGGCAAGGGCAGCTACCCACGCCGACGCATGTTCCTTCAGCTTCGCAACCGCTTGATGCTGGTGTTCATTTACTACCGCCTGCGGACGCTTCTCGTTCTGTCGCCGGCGCTGTTGCTGTACGAAGGGGTCAGCCTCGGCGCTGCAGTGGCCAAGCGCACTGGCGGGGCGTGGTTCAGCGCGTGGGCGGGCGTGTTCGCGCTGCGCGGTGAAATCAGCAAGCGTCGCAAGCGAATCCAGCGCGAGCGCGTGATTAACGACCGCGATATCTACAGCGGCGGGCCGGTTCCGCTGGCGCCGGGCTTTGTCAAGGGTGGCGCGATGGCCGGGGTCATCGGGTTACTGAACATGGTGTTCGGGTTGTACTGGACAATCGCGCGGAGGCTGATTGGATAGTTCAATTCCGGGAGGGCGAGCCTCCTGCCGAGCCGCAGGCCCTCTTTGACTCGCGGCTCGGCAGGAGCCTCGCCCTCCCGTAGCAGTGACCGGTTTAAGAAATTGAGCCTTGATGAGTAAACAAGCAGACAACCCGGTACTCAGTGTCGTCGTGCCGTGCAAGGGCGCGGCCACACTCGGCGCATGCCTGGATTCGCTTTCGCCGGACACGCAGGACTTTGATAAGCCCTACGAAGTCGTCGTAGTTGATGGCTGGCATGACGACGCCGTCGCAGCATTATGCGGCAAGCTGCCCTGGGTCCGGCTGGTGCGCTCGCGTGACAACCTCGTGCCCGGCCCGGCGCGGAACCTGGGCGTCAAACACGCGCAGACCGGTCTGATTGTCTTTCTCGATGCGGACTGTGTAGCGCTGCCGACCTATCTGTCTTCGGCCTACAAAGCACTGAGCAACGGCGCGCGGATCAGCGGCGGGCCGATCCTCGATGCGCTGCGCAATCCGGTGGCGATGGCGGACAACTACGTGCAGTTCGCTGATTTTCCGCCCGGACGCTGTGATGGTTTGGTGGCGTGGCTGCCCACGTGTAACTTCGCGATCCATAAGGAAGATTTCCTGGCCGTCGGCGGGTTCGTGAACACGGGCATGCCCCTGGGCGAAGACCCGATCCTGTGCTTTGAGATCGGCAGGCGTACGCCCGGAGGCGTGCGGTTTACCGCCAACCAGCAGGTGCGACACCGTGGTCGTGCCGAACTGGGTGCGATGCTGCGGCATCACCGTACGTTTGGCTACGGCCGCGCGGTGCTGGGCATCGAGGTCAAGCCCTGGCAGCGCAAGGTCGGCCGATCGCTCTTCGCGGTGCCGGCGATCGCGCTGTGGCGTTGGTGGTACCTGCTGCGACGGACGATGAAGTGGGCACCGGGGCGGGTGCCCAGGGCGCTCCTGCTTTCGCCGATAACGTTATTGGCCTTGCTCGCCTGGGCCTGGGGCTTTCGATCCGGCTGCCATCAACCGATACAGGACGTGGGCAGCGACGCGCTGTCGCCGGTCTGATCGTGAATGGTGGGATCAGCGTCCCGCCCGTCACGAATTACAAGTGACGGCCGAGAGGCCATCCCACCGTTACGATGCAGTGAACACACTGGCCGCCGGACGTTCGGGCCGATAAGGTGAATCAACGAGACAGGGTCAATCATGAGTAGCAACGTCAAAGTCGGCCTGATGGGCTGTGGGCGCATCGCGCAGTTCTTCCATCTCTCGATCCTCTGCTCGACGCCCGGCGTCGAACTGACGGCGATCGCCGAGATGGCCGATGACCTGCGCGCCCAGTC
>JBGSTE010000505.1:0-6756 GCA_041736655.1 Phycisphaeraceae bacterium
CGTCAGGTTGCGATCCAGGCGTTGGAAGAGCAGAAGCTCGCAAAGACGATCGAGGAGCGTCAGAAGAATGCGCGCTTTATCTCCAATCGCCTGGATGAATACATCCGCGAGTTCGAGGCGGGCCTGCATATCGCCGAGCTCCAGCGTTTCACCGAGAAACTGGACAAAGCCAAGGACGCGATGGAGAACCGCGACCTCTCTTCGCGCGATCGCTACGGCGTTCAGCTTGACTTGATCAACGCGTCGATCGACCGGCTCGAAGAACTCGGCGGCGGGGCGAACTACACTGGCTCGGCAATCGACGGCGCGGGGGTCTTGGGCCAGCGCGGCGCCTCTGTGGCCGGGACGTTTGTGCAGTTCGGGCCTTATGTCGTTTTCAGCGACAGCACCGGCAAGCTGCAGGGTCTGGTGGTGCAACGGATTGGGGCGCTCCTGCCCGAGGTCGTGCCGTTCAAGATGCCCGAGGATGCCGCCGCCGCACGCACACTGGCTCAGTCCGGCCAGGGCGGGCTGCCGCTTGACACGACGCTCGGCGAGGCAGTCACCGTCGAGAAGATCGAAACGACCGGGTTCTGGGCCGAAGTCGAGCAGGGCGGGCCGGTCATGTACCCGATCCTCGGACTTGCGGCCGCGACGCTGCTGGTGGGGTTGTACAAGTGGCTGGCGATCACGCTGACCCTGTCGCCTTCGCGTAAGCGATTGACGGAACTGCTAAGCGCGATCTCCGAGCGGAACATCGAGAAGGCTCGCGGGATTGCCCGCAAGATCCGCGGCCCGTCGGGGCGGATGCTCGAGGCGGCTGCCGAGCACTTGAATGAGCCGCGCGAGCTGATCGAGGAAGTGATGTACGAGCGTGTGCTCAAGACCAGACTGAAGGTCCAGCGGCTGCTGCCGTTCATCGCGATCTGCGCCGCCGCCTCGCCGCTGCTGGGACTGCTCGGCACGGTGACGGGGATCATCAACACGTTCAACATGATGCAGATCGCCGGTGCCAGCGACATGAAGAATGTCTCGGGCGGTATTTCCGAGGCGCTGATCACCACCAAGTGGGGCCTGATCGTTGCGATCCCGGCGCTGCTGATGCACGTGTTCCTCTCGCGCAAGGCCCGCAGTGTCATTGATCAGATGGAGCGTTGCGGCGTGGCGTTCATCAACCAGGTCATGAAGACCCCGCCCAACGAGGGCGACCACCGCCAGGCCAAGACCGCGCCAGCACCGGACGGCGATACCCCGCCGGTGGACCCGCAGCCGCCGACACCCAAGCCCAAGCGGAAGAACGCTGAGCTGGAAGACACGAAGATCCTGCCGGCTGAACAAGAGCAGGAAGAAGACGAGGCCGAGCTGGTCGAGAGCGGCGCGGGCCGCGCGGTAGGCTCCAAGCAGGACAAGACGGACAAGCCCGGCAAGCACTAAGTCAATCTAAAGGACCCGGCGGCAAGACCATGCAACTGCAACTCCCCGAACAACTCCAGCCCTTCTGGGACCAGGCGCGCGAGCTGTGGATCGCCGGCGGCTGGGCGATGATTGCCATCGCGGTCGTCGCGGTCATCATGTTCATGGTCGGCATGAACATCTACCTCAAGCTGCTGGGCAAGGGCTTCGAGCTGATCTCCGAAAAGAAGTGGCGGTCGTGGCTGGACCACCCCGAGCGTCGGCGGGGCCCGATCGGCCGGCTGCTGAACAAGGTGGCCGACGGCCAGACGCTGGAACAGACCGAGGTCTACTTTGAACAAGTGAACATGTCCGAGGTCAAGCCCTTTGAGCGCGACCTGCTGGTGATGAAGGTCTGTGTCGCCGCCGCGCCGCTCTTGGGCCTCCTGGGCACGGTGACGGGCATGGTCTCGACGTTTGATGCGCTGACGACCGGCTCGGGCGGGGACCAGACGCAGGGCATGGTCGCGTCGGGCATCTCCGAGGCGCTGATCACCACCGAGACCGGGCTGGTCATCGCGCTGGCCGGGCTGTTCTTTCAGTACCAGCTCGTCCGCAAGCACCAGCGATTCAAGGCCTTTATCACTGGGATGCAGTCGGTCTGCACCCAGCGTGTGTTCCACAAAACCAAACAGGCCAACTCCGCGGCCTGACCACCGACACCCAGGCAACGCCAGACAACACCCATGGGCAGGTTTTCCGAAAATATCGAGAGCGAAGACACCGGTTCCGACATCGACATGTCGCCGCTGATCGACTGCGTCTTCATCCTGCTGATCTTCTTCATCGTGACGACCGTGTTCGTCACCGAGACGGAGGTCCAGACCGATCGTCCGCTGGTGATGTCCGCCCAGCAGCTCGAGCGTAACAGCGTGCTGATCGCGGTGACGGTCAACGACGAGGTGATCTACGGCGGGCGTGACATCGGCGTCGCGGGTGTGCAGCCGTTGATCAAGCGCATGCTCAAGGACGAGGACCTGCCGATCATCCTCCTGCCGGACGCCAACGCCAAGGCGAGCACGGTCATCCGCGTGCAGAACGAGGCGAAGCTCGGCGGGGCCAAGACGATCAACTGGGCGGCGCGGACCGGTTCGTAACCGACACTCATCCAACGAGACAAGCACATGGCCAGACGACTGCAACAGGAAGAAGCGGGCGAAGAGACGAAGATCGACATCTCGCCGTTGATCGACTGCGTCTTCATCCTGCTGATCTTCTTCATCGTGACGACGACGTTCGTGGATGAAAAAGGCAAGGAGCTGCCCACGCCCGACTCGGCGTCGGCCGCGGACCCGACCGATGAGGAGCCGACGACGGTCGTGCTGGAAGTCAATGAGCAGGGCGAGGTGCTGTTCGAGGGCCGATCGATCGGCCTGAGCGCGGTGCAGACGCAGATCAAGAACAGCCCCAAGGGCCGCAACGCGTCGGTGATCGTGCAGGCGGTAGGCGATGCACGGGTCGGGCTGTTGATGCGGGTCAAGGAAGAGGCCGAGCGCGCCGGTGCCGAGTCGATCAGCGTGACGCATCGGCACGCGGGGCGTAGTGAAGGTTGATGGCGCAGGGGAACGTAAGCAGCACGGGTGATCAGAGATGAAGATTTTCATGAGCCTAGTCCGACGTGTGTTCAGCGCCCTGGCGGCGCTGGCGATGACGCTGGCGCTGTTCCTTGTGCTGCCGTTGATGCAGGCGATCGGCCAGAAAGACGACGAGCAATACGTCGTGGAAGAGGTCAACATCGCGCTGGAGCAGGCCCCGCCGGACGTGGTGGAAGAGGAAGAGGAGCCGCCCAAGGACGTGGAAGACCCGCCGGAGGAACCGGACCTGGAACTCGAACAGCCGGTGATGACGAGCATCACGCAGCTGGACCTGATCGGCGGCAGCGGCGGGGTGAGCATCCCCGGCGCCGAAACAGCGATCAACATCGACCAGGCGATCGGCAGTAGTTCAGGCCCGGACGACCTCTTTGACCCCGGCGCGCTCGATCAGCCGGCGCGGGTGCTTTTCCAGGCCCAGCCGAAGATGACGCCGGACCTGCGTAAGAAGAGCCCGGCGACGGTCGTGCTGGCGATGATCGTCGACAAGACCGGCCGGGTCAGCGATGTCAACGTGATCAAGTCCACCAACTCGGACTTTAACAACGCCGCGGTCAACGCGGTCAAACAGTGGCGCTTCGAGCCGGCCCAGCGCGGCGGCAAACCCATCGAGGCCCGATTGATGCAGACTATCGAGTTCCCCAAATAGGAAGAGTAGCGATGAATTCCTTACCTTTTAAACGATCTCTGTTGCCAGTACGTGCTTACGCGCTCGCGCTGGCGGCGCTGTTGAGTGTGCCGTGGGTCGGCCCGGCTGTCGCGCAGGAGCAGGTCGGCCTCACCGAGCAGGAGCTGACGATCTGGAACGACGCGGGCTTCCGCCAGCGCTTTGTCGAGAGCTACATCGCGCAGTCGGATGTCGAGCCCAAGCCCGTGTCGCAGGAAGAGGTCGAGGCGATCAACCAGACACTGGAGCTGATGCGGGCGGACAAACTCGAAGAAGCGCTGGCGAAGGCCGTCGAGGCGCGTGAGAAGGCCAAGGTCCAGGAAGAGCCCAAGAAGGACTCGCGTGGCCGATCCAGTGACAAGGACCAGAAGAATCAAGGCGGCGGCGAGATGTCGGCGTTGATGGATTTTCTGATCGCCAACATCCAGTTGAATATCGCGATGAACCTGGCCGAGCCGGGCGAAAGCGCGACCGAGCAGGAGCGCGAAAGTTACACGATCAAGCGGAACAAGTTCCTGGCCGACGCCGCCGACGGCTACCGCCTGGCGACGACGAGGCACCCCAAGTACCTGCGGGCCTGGCGGAACCTGGGCATCGTGTACCTGCGCCTGGCCGACTACAAGGGCGCCCGCGATGCGTTCGTCAAGGTTGTCTCCATCGGCGGGGCGGACGCGGACATCTTCGGCCTCATGGGCTACTGCAATACGCAACTGGGCAGCTACCTCTCCGCGGAGTCGGCCTACCGCATGGCCAACCTCATGCAGCCGGAGAAGAAGGACTGGCAGATGGGCCTCCTGCGCAGCTTCCTTATGCAGAAGCGGTATCCCGAAGTGGTCGCGATGGCCGGCAGCATGATCGAGGACGATCCGACCAACGACCAGCTCTGGTTCTTCCAGGCCAACGCCTACATCGGCATGCAGCAGATCGACAAGGCGGCGGAGAACTACGAGATCCTTGACGGCATGGGCAAGTCCACCGCGCCGAGCATGAACATGCTCGCGAACATCTATACCAACCAGGGCCTGTTCGATACGGCCGTGGAGCGCTACGCCAAGGCGATTGCGCTGGCCGACGAAACCCAGTTGGCTTCGATGAAGTCGCAGATGCTTTCGGCGGCGCAGGTGCTGGCCAACCGCGGCGAAGAAGCGCGCTCGGCCAGCAAGTCCATGATCGCGCTGGTCGAGTCGACTTATAAGGAATCTCTGGCAGACAAGGACCGGACCACGCTGCTGCGCCTCAAGGCACGCATCGCCCTGTCCGAAGGCGCGGACGATGCGCAGGCGTCGATCCTCGAAGAGGTCGTCGCGATCGATCCGCTCGATGGCGAAGCGCTGATCCTGCTGGGCCAGCACTATGCGAGACTGCAGGACTGGGACAAGGCGGTGAACTTTTACGAGCGGGCCCAGAAGCTTGAACGCTTCGAGGCCGACGCGTTGGTGTACCACGCCCAGGCGCTGGTGCTCAGCGACCGTGCATCGCTGGCGGTTCCGCTCTTGCGTAAGGCCCAGCAGGTCAAGCCGCGCGAGAGCGTGCAGAGCTATCTCGAAGCGGTCGAGCGGATGAAGTGATCGTGCGGGACCCTTCGCGCAATCTTTACTAACGTGGCCTGAACAATCCGCGTTTTGACGCAGCCAGGGGGGTTTGTAAATAACAGGGATTGCAAATCTAGCGCATTCTTAACCAGAATCGAATCATCCTGTTAATTGCGGGTTGTAGTGTTGTCCTTTGGCGGGCGCTGTCGTTCCGGGGATGGCGCCCAGATTGTGTTGAAAGGAGCGCTCGATGCGGGCACGAGGTAAGGCCTACCTGTGGTTTTCTGTGTTAGCTCTGTCGCTGGCGTCGGCGTCGGCGATCGCGCAGGACCAGCCGTCAGCGCCCGCACAGCCGGTTGCGGCTGATGGCCAACAGGACGCCAACGAAGAGCTCATCCAGTTCAACCTGCCCGAGCAGACGAGCCTGAAGGTGCTCACCGATTTCGTCGGCCAGAAGCTCGGGCTCAATATCGTCTACGACGAACAGCTCACCGGACGAAGCGTCACGATCAAGGCCCCCAACGCGCTGCCCGCCAGCTCGCTGCGCCAACTGCTCGAGAGCATGCTGCAGATCAACGGCATGGTGCTCATCGAGACCAACGTGCCCGGCGTCCTGCGGATCACCCAGTCCGGCGCCAAGCTCAACGAAGTGGCTGTCGGCCCGCTCAAGGAGGGCGACGCGGTCCCCGAGGGCGATGCGGCCCAGGTCATCTCACGCATCTACAACCTCAAGCACGTCAGCCCCGAGCGGGTCAAGACCGTCGTCGGCCCGTTCATCACCGCCAGTGCCGGGGCGACGATGGTCGAACTGCCCGAGTACGACCTGGTCATCATCACCGACTACGCGTCGAACATGGAGCGGATCGAAAGGCTCGTCGCGCTGGCGGATCGGCCCGGCCGGGCGCTGGAGACGCGCTTCATCGCTATCGAGCACCAGGGCGCCGAAGAACTGGCCAAACAGCTCGCCACGATGCTTCAGGCCCAGGACAAGATCCGCGGCCAGGCCAACCGCTTCGAGCTGGTCGCCAACCCGCGGACCAACAAGCTCTTTATCGTTTCGGAGCCTGACGACATCGAGGCCATCGCACAGATGATCGCCTCGCTGGACGTGTCGCTGGGGCTGATCACCGAGATCTATCGCCTGACCGTCATCATGCCCGACCACCTGGACGAAGTGGCCCGCGAGTTGATCGGCGAAGAAAAGGCGGACCGGTTGTACAAGTCGGTCGCGGACGAAGACACGGGGCTGTTGGCCATCACGACCACGCCGCAGATCCACGAACAGGTCCGCAAGCTCATCGAGACGATGGACGAGCCGGTGCCGCAGACCTCCAGCCCCATCCGCTTCTACAAGCTCCAGCACGCCAGCGCGTTGGCGGTGGCCGAGACGCTCAACGGCATCGCCGACGGCGGGATTGACACGGTGAGCGTCGAGGGGGTTGACGCTTCGCCTGCGCTGGGCTCTCCGCCGGACACGACTTCATCTGCATCGTCCGGCAAGCGGCGAGAGTCCAGCGGCAGCAGCCTGCCCAAG
>JBGSTE010000548.1:0-1237 GCA_041736655.1 Phycisphaeraceae bacterium
TGCCCATACGTCAGACTTGGCGTCACCAGTCTCGTTCGCCCCGGTACACAGGCGTCGTAAAGCGGCACGGTTGTCCTCGTCGTTCGGCTGAATGAACCGCCCCGGGTTTACCAGAGGGTGGTTGTTTCAACTGTCAGGCGGCTTGGTCGAGGGTTTTGAGGGCTGCGAAGTAGGCTTGCTCGGCCTCGGCGGGCGGGATGTAGCCGATGGGAGCGAGCAGGCGGCGGTTGTTGTACCAGTCGATCCATTTGAGAGTCTGCCACTCGACGTCGCGTAACGTGCGCCACGGCCCGAGGGCGTTGATGACCTCGGTCTTGAAGAGGCCGATGACGCATTCGGCGAGTGCGTTATCGTAGCTGTCGCCGACGGTTCCGACCGAGGGGTCGATGCCGGCCTCGGCAAGGCGTTCGGTGTAGATGATCGACAAGTATTGGGCCCCGCGATCCGAGTGGTGGATCAAGTTCTTGTTCCTCAGAGACTTTCTTTGGAAGATCGCCTGGTTCAAGGCGTCGAGGACGAACTGGGTGGACATGGACGTGGAGACGCGCCAGCCCACAATGCGTCGGGCGAACACGTCGATCACAAACGCCACGTAGACCGTGCCGGACCAGGTCGGCACATAGGTGAAGTCGCTGACCCAGAGCTGGTTCGGTCTCTCGGCCTTGAACTGGCGATTGACCTTGTCGTCCGGGCAGGGGCGGCCCGCGTCGGGGTTGGTGGTGACGATCCGGCGGCCCCGGACCACGCCCTTGATTCCCATGGCCTTCATCAGCCGCTCCACGGTGCACCGCGCCACACCGAGGCCCTCCCGACGCAGAGCGTGCCAGATCTTGCGGGCGCCGTAGAGCTGGCGGTTTTCCTCCCAGAGCCGGGCGATCTGGACCCGCAGGGCGGCGTCGGACTTCGACCGGGCGGACGCGCGGTCGGGCTGGCGAGCCTCCAGTACGCGCTGACGATACGTCGACGGGGCGATCGGCAAGACCTTGCAGATCGGCTCGACCCCGAACTCCTCGCGGAATTCATCAATGAAAGCCGTCATTTGCGGAACGGGCGGTCGAGCTCCGCCTGCGCAAAATATGCCGACGCCTTCTTCAGGATCTCGTTGGCCTGCCGGAGCTCGCGAACCTCGCGCTCGAGCTCTTTGATGCGCGCCTTGTCAGCGCTGGTCGGCCCCGGCCGCTCGCCCACGTCACGCTGGGCCTGACGCGCCCAGATGCGAAGGCTGTCGGGCGAGCAC
>JBGSTE010000601.1:0-4615 GCA_041736655.1 Phycisphaeraceae bacterium
TTCTTTTTTGAGTTGCTGCGCGCATGGCCCGGAACAAAGGCCCACGCACGGTTCAGTGTTACCACTGCCGACACCGGTTTGAGGTCGGCGGTCGCGCGCAGAGTACGTCCTGTCCGGGGTGCAATAAGCCGTTGATCGTGGAGGACAAGGTGTTTGACGCCAAGGCCAGCGGGATCGGTCGCGTGCGGATTCAGACCTGCGGGTCGGTGACGGTTAAAAAAGGCGGGCGAGTTACGGCTGAGCTGGTCGAGGCCCACGGTGGGATCATCTGCGACGGTGTCATCGAGGCCAAGCATGTGATCAGCGGCAAGACGCTGGTGCTGGGCAAGACGGCGAGTTTCCGCGGCGACCTGCACGCGCCGGCGGTGGCGATGGCGCTGGGCGCGAAGGTCCGGGCCAGTCAGTTCGCGGTGCCCAGCGATCCGCTGGGGCTGGGGGATTTGCATGAGGCTGATCCGTAAAAGTAACTGTCTATCGGGTGCCACGGCCGAGCCGCCTGAGCGGTCGGCCGTGCGAGCTTGGAGACGGTCCGTCAGACTTTGCACGGCCGACCGCAAAGCCGGCTCGACCGTGGCACCCAAGCAGCAGGTGATTGATGGATGCGATTCGCTGGTGCGGTTGGAAAAAGAAAAACGCGGCCGGTGGGCCGCGCTTTTTGGGGTTTACGGGTTGATGGAGCGGATCAGGCCGTCAGGTCATCGATGAGGGCGTTGATGGCGGTTTCCAGGCGTTCGGGCGTGTCGTAGTTGCCCGCTTCGATCTGGCTCTTGACGGAGTTGACCAGGCCTTCGCGGATCTCGGGCAGCTGCTTGAGCTTGCTCAAGAGTCGGGCCTGCTCGGAGAGCTGCACGCGGTCGCCGGTGCGGGTGGGCGTTTGCCCCTCGCTGGCGTAGCGCTTGGCCTTGGCGGCGCTGTCGAGCGCGGTGGGGAGGGGTCGGGCAATAGGGTTGATATCCGTCATCATCGTGCTCCCGGGCATCGCTGGCCGAGTCGTGGGGTGCTGGTCATCATGGCCGCATAGAGACGTTGGGGCAGGTGTGGGTTTGTCCACGCTTGTTGTCTCTAAGCGTTTTATCGCCCAAGCTTAACGTTGGGCTTGAAGATATCACTCGGTAACGACTAACAAAGCTAAATGCAATACTGGCATAGGTTTAGCACTGAACGGGGTTTGCGGCCGTCCGGTAATCCACAGGCTTTCTATACTGGCCCGGATACGCGCAACCCCAGCATTTCCCACAGGTTATCCACTTTGTGAACTAGATTCTGGTCCAGGCCGCGAGCGCATTTTTCACAGCAAACTGATCGGACCTTAACCCCAATTTGTTCGGAAAATGTTTAGCTCATCGCAGACCAGACGCTCAGCGCCTGCCGGTGCTCGGCCACATCGTGGACCCGCAGGGCCGCGACTCCCGCCCTAACTCCCCAAAGCCCCGCTGCCAGGGTGCCCGGCAGACGATCGGCCGGGGAATCGACCCCCGCAAGACCTGCACAGCAGCCGGCGATGAAACGCTTGCGGCTCACGCCCAGCAGCACGCGATACCCGCTGGCCACAAAGCGATCCATCGCATGCAAGAGCGCGAGGTTGTGCTCCAGCGTCTTGCCAAACCCGATGCCCGGATCGATCCACACCCGCTCACGGCAGACCCCCGCCGCTACTGCCGCCTCCGCACGCTCAAGCAGAAACGACAACACCTCGTCCACCACATCCGCATAGGTCGGGGCCTCCTGCATCGTGCCCGGTTGTCCAAGCATGTGCATCAGCACGATCGGCAGGTCATGTTCCGCAGCAAGCTGCAACATCGCGGGGTCTTCGCGACCGGCCGAGACATCGTTGAGCATCCCCGCACCGGCCGCGATCGCTGCCCGGGCCACAGTGCTCAGTGTGGTGTCGATACTCAGCGTGACTTGCCCCAGGTTCGCTTCATCCAGCGCCCGGCGCAACTGGCGGATGGGCTCAACGACTCGGCGGGCCTGCTCGGTCGCGGCGACTCGCTCGCTGCCGGGCCGGGTCGACTCGCCGCCGACATCGATGATCGCCGCACCGTCCCGCGCCATTTGCATGCCATGCGCCACAGCCCGGCCGAGCTCGACAAAATGCCCGCCATCGGAAAAACTGTCGGGCGTGAGGTTGAGGATCCCCATCAACCGGCAATTGCACGTGGAAAAAGAGGCGGGCGTTTTTTCCATGGCGATCTCGGGCTCGGTCTCGCAGCGTGTTGCGGTGACTTAATCGTTGTCGGTCCTTGGAACGAAACCGCAGCGGGTATTGGCGAAGCGCTATCGCGGTGTGTTGGTCGTCGTTATGCTTCCGCGATGCCCACGCCTTCGGACTTTAGCGCTGAACCTGCCGTCGTTATCCAAGCCGAGCGCGGCATCCATGTTATGCGCTTCCCCACGGGCAAGATGGACGGCCAGGCGGTGCGGCAGATGTACGAGCTGACCGTCCATGAGATCAGCGAGCCCAACGCCCGCCTGATGATTGATCTGTCGGGCGTGTCGTACGTTTCGTCGGCGGGGCTTGGCATGTTCCTGACGCTGCGGAAAAAATGCCTGGGTGTCGGCTCGCAGATGCACTTGTTCGTGCCCGATCCGCAGGTGTGGGATCTCTTTGCGATCACGAACCTGCTGAAGGTGCTGCCTCTGTTCCGCTCGCGCGAGGAGGCGTTGATGAAGTTCAAGCCGCCAGCGCTGGCCCCGTGAGGCTCTCGTTACTTGATTTCACGGATCGCGAGGTCTTTGAATGACACGTTCATGTCCTGCCCGCCGTGCAGTTGCAGGGCGAAGTGGCCCGAGGTTGCGCCCGGGTCGTCCTTGAGTTCGACGACGGTCTTGCCGTTGATGCTGACGGTGATGTCTTTTCCCACGGCCAGGACGGTCATGTCGGTCCACTCGCCGGGCTTGTAGAGTTCTTTCATCACTTGGGCGTCGGGCTTCTTGACCCATGCCCGGCCGAGCGTTTCGTACAGCCCGCCGGTGGCGTTGGTGCGGTCGACCTCGGCCTGGAAGCCCTTGATGCCGACCTTGTTCTCGACGGGTGTTGAACGGAAGTAGAAGCCGGAGTTGCCCGCGTCGACCTTGAACTTCAGCCGAACCTCGAAGTCGGCATAAGGCTTGTCGCAGATGAGCAGGCCATGCCGCGACTCGGAGGCCTGCGACGTGCCGACGATGACACCGTCGACGACCTTCCACTCTCCGCCGGGCGCGGTGTGCCAGCCGGTGAAGTCCTTGCCGTTGAAGAGGTCGGTCCACTGCTCAGCCTTGTCTTGCGCCAGGGCAAGCTGACTGGCGAGCAGGACGAAGACTGCGAGGAACAGGCCAGCGCGTCGTGATGAAGTATGCATGGGTTTATTCCTTGAGAACGTGTAGAAGTAGTGTCATAGACGCGACGGGCGATGGGCCCGTCTTCGGGGGTCGGCCTGGAATCATAGGTCTTTTTCAAGACCCGATCACCGGCGGGAAGCCTGTGTCCGCTTCTTTTACGGGTTGTTTGACGCAAAGAATTCTTCGTCATGACATGATGCTGAAGGTATGATCCGCCCGATGCACAGGGGCGAATTCTGCAACAACATGCTTGCGCTGACCGGGCCGTGGGCCAACCTGCACTGGGCGGTGCTCGCCGTAGCCGCGGTGACGACACTGCTGTGCGTGGGGATTCATTACGAAACCATCCGGCTGCTGGTGGGTATCACGCATCGGCGGGAGATCAGGCGCGTTCGTCCGGTGCTCATCCTCGTCGTCCTGATCCTCCTGACCGCGCACCTGATCGAAGCGGGCCTGTTTGCCTGTGCTTACCTGCTGTTGTTTGAACTGCACAACGACAACATCGGCCATCTCACCGGAACCTACGACGGCTCCCTGGGCGACACGCTTTACTTCTCGCTTGCGACTTACACCACCGTCGGCTTTGGCGATATCGCGCCGGTCGGCCCGCTGCGGATGCTCGTGGGTCTTGAAGCACTCACCGGGCTGGTCCTCATCACATGGTCTGCCTCCTTCACCTTCCTCATCATGCAGCGTATCTTCGCACGCAACTTCCATACCGATACCTAGCCCGACTCCTACGACCATGCACACCTCGATCCGACTCCTGCGAACGATCGATCTTTGGATCGGTCAGACCATGCAGACCTACGGCCACCTGGCCCATCGGCTGGCGCTGAGCCTGCTCTTCATCTGGTTCGGCCTGCTCAAACCCTTCGGGTACACCACCACCACCTCACTGCTTGCAAAGACCATCTACTGGGGCTCACCCGAGCAGATGGTCCCCATCCTCGGCTGGTGGGAGGTCGCCATCGGCTTGTGCCTGCTCTTTCGGCCGCTCAACCGGCTGGGGCTGCTGCTGCTGACCATTCGACTCATCGGCACCTTTGCGGCGTTCATCCTTCTGCCCGAGGTCTGCTTTGAAAACAACCTGCTCATCCCGACGCCGCAGGGGCAGTACCTCATCAAGGACCTGGTCCTCTTTTCCGCGGCCATGGTCATCGGCGGAACCATCCACAAAAACCGCTCCAGGCACATCCTGCATTGAGCACCATTAAAAAAAGCGCCCACGCACAGTGAAGTACGCGGGCACTTAAAGGGGTTCTTTTTTGATTGCGATCAGCGTCGTCGGCGT
>JBGSTE010000607.1:0-4918 GCA_041736655.1 Phycisphaeraceae bacterium
TCGACCGCGCAGGCCCGGCCTCCACTAAACCCCAACCCCCACCCCCGCGCGCGCAGGGCCAACCCCCGCAACGACCCACCCCACAACCCCTGCCCCAGCCAACCCTTCGCAACAGGATCAACCCGATACACCAGAACCCCAAGCGATCAAATCGCACCCACCGCGCGCGCAACACAACAACCACAAAAGCACCACCCGAAGCCGGTCCTGAGCCACAGCGAAGGTCCGGATCGAATCAGCTAAGAGCTATTAGCCTTTAACTATTAGCAATCAGCAATCAGCAATCAAAAATCCCCAGGAAAGCCCATCGCTTGCCGCGTCGGCACGCGGCGGGGTCAGCCCCACAACAATCCAAACCCTGACCTCGACAGTGAAGCACACAACCGTAAAATACCGCCATGCCCGTGATGAACCCATCACAACCCGCCCGCAGCAACACCGCCCACGTCTTCGCCAACCAGACGCAACCAACCCCCGATCAGCCCCAAGCAATAACCGCCGCGTCACCACGCGGGGGCGAGCCGACAACCCGCCGACGACCCGAGCCCGCTCAAAAAACGCCAAGCATCCTGGCGATGCCCCGTTTCAGACAACACGTTCCGGTTTCTTGACAAAGCGCCCAGCTTGGCCACCCGTCGCCAAGGCCTCTTTACAAATAGTTAAGAGGCCCGACGCCGTCGAAAACACATTCCCGCTGCCACTAACAGCGATAAGCCGCTTGTCGGCTCTGGAATTTGTACAGTGAAAATACCGCTAGGTTCGCCCTCAAATCCTAGATAAAATGCAAATTCACCCGTGTCCGAAAAGCTGCCTTTCGCGTCCGGCGTTCCGATATAGCGGACTGTTCTTAAGTCCTCTATGAGTGGGTCATCATTGATGTCGAAGAGTTGCCCCACTTGTACGACCAACACAAGTTCGTCGTCAGGCGTTGTGGCGAAAAGCGCATCGTAGTATTTGCTGCTGAATTGTCCTCGGTCTTCGAGCACGGCAGTAAATGCCACCTGTCCCCTGGCGTTCATGTGCAGGGTTTTGAAGGCATAGAATTTACGCCCAGCGATTACATCTGGGGCCTGTTCTCCTGCCCGTGCAATGACTTCGAGCTGTCCATTATGCTCCTTAAGCAGTACGCTATTCCGCTCCCCATCACTTGTACCACTCAGGATGGCGCGGAACAGCAGTTCGCCACGATCGTTGATTTGGGGCAGGTCGAAACTATGAAACGTAACTCCCGGCCCTGCGGGAGAAAACGGCGCTCCCTGTAAGGCGGCAACTCGCAACGCCCCGGCCTGGCCCGTGATGATCGATGTGCTATTCCTTCCTCCAGGCACCAGCCCTGAGATAAAAACGACCTGGTCATTATTATTAAAAGCGGTAGCTCCAAAACCGCCGAACTGATACGACTTGCCTTTATGCGTAATCGTTTCGCCTGCGATAGCAACTTTCGTCAGATTGCCTGCAAGATCCATGAATATGCCGTAATGACCCACATTCCCAGCCTGAACTCCCGGACCGGTCAGGCGAGAAACAAAGAGCGTGTGCCCCAAATTGTTGAATCCAGATATCTGTACATTATAATTGTCAAGCCCAAAATTGAATACAACATCCCCACTCACTCCAGGCGGCTTGGTCCCGCCCTGGGCGACGAGTTGTACCACGCCGTTCTGCTGCGCAAAGAGATTGTATTGCTTGTCATCTCGTCCGATTTCATTGCCTCGGAGGCGAGCAAAAAACATGACGTCACCATTGTCATTGATGTATGGTAGGCCAAGCGATCGGTACTCGATGCCGGGTTCAAAACCCGGCGGTAGTTGGCTTTCATTTGCGATCAGATTGAGTGTTCCGCCGCGGGTTGATAGCATGAGATCTTCACCCAGAAAGCCGCCGGGAATATTCGATTTTCCCAGGACGGCGAACTCACCGCGATTGTTCATGACACCGAGCGTGTATAAATCAACAATAAATTCTCCCGGAGATGCGCCGGGTACTGGGGTACCTGTAATCACAGCGGGGGGCAGCAGCACTCCATCGTGTATGAATAAAGCCTCAAAAGCGACCGAACCGTTCGCGGATTGCAAGTCCGCCGAAAAGCCCACCTGCCCCTGATTATTGACTGACGGGATGAATGGGCGCAGGCTGTATGCTTGCCCTTGATGGAAAACTGTGTCACCTTCGATCGCGATTGTCTCAAAAACCAAAGGAAATGACGATGCTGCGCTTGTCGCGTTATTGGCCGACAACAGACTGACAACAATAAGCCCAATCAGTTGTGGTCCGTATCTCATCATAATAATCCTTCATTGCGCTTACTTGTTATAGCACATGCAATTTAGTGATAAGGCGAGACTAAATCTACTACACGTTATCGGTATTTTGCGTTAACGAACTAAGAACGCAAATGTTGTGGTAGATAAGCGCCGTGTACCTCTCGGTTCATATCAGGTGATGAATGCGAATCATGATTGTCTTGTAACTGGGGCATATCACCAAGCGGCCGGTGGACGGGGCAGCGTCCGCGATGCCCGGCAACGTGGTGTGCTGATGGATCTGAGACAGCGCGTTTCGGGGCATCCCCGAGCCGTCTGCCCTGGCCACCCGCTTCGGTCTTGTGATTGGGCGCTGGCGATCTGCGCGGCGAGCCCGGCGGCTCACGGCTGGTGGTGCTTACATCGCCTGTGAACGCATGATCGGTTGTGAAGCGCCGAGGTAGATGTCGGCCTGTACTGAATCGTCGTAGACCCACAGCACCGCGTAGCCGGCGCAGCGGGCGTAGTCGTAGGCGGCGATGAAGGGCTTTTCGCGTTCCAGCCACCCGGCCCGTTCTTCGCGGGTGTGCTTGGCAAAGTCCGGCTCCAATTCAAGCAATTCTGTGCTGTAGGCGTCCAGCCCGGTGCGCTCGTTCTGGATGGATTCTTTCTCACGGCGGATCACGCTGTTGATCGCGAGTTGGGCGAAGCCTGTCGCGTCGGTTTGTCGGCGGAGATAGGCGTAGCGGTGCAGGTGTCCACTGAGGACGATGGCCTTGTGTTCGCCCAGCCAGGCGAGCAGCGTGTTTCGCTCCTGCTGCTGGTTGTCACGGCTAAAGACGTGCCAGTTCGCGCGGGCGTTGTAGGGCACGACCGGCGGGTGGATGATGAAGAAGGTGTGCTTGGCCTGCTTGGCCTGTTCGCTGATCGAGGCCAGCCAGCGCAGGTCGGGCTTGTAGGCATCGAAGAAGACGAAGAGGTCTTTGCCGTGGGACCAGGTGTAGTTGGCGCTGGATAGTTCGGTGCCGGCCTGCTTGGCGATCCAGGGAAGGAGCAGGTCGTCGAAGGCGCGGTCGGCGTCGGGGCCGGTGATGTCGTGGTTGCCCTTGGTCATGAGGAAGGGTTTTTGCAGGTCGGCGGCGTCGACGAAGGCGATGGCGTCGCGGTTTTGTTTGGCCTGGAGGTCGTAGCTGCCGCAGAGGCCTTCGACGAAGTCGCCGAGGTGGACGACGCTGGCGATCGGGGCTGGGGGGTTTTGGATCAAGTCTCGTACGGCCTTGAAGAGCCTGGGCAGGTGGTCGCGTGTGGATTCGATATAGCCTTCGATCTGGCTGATATCGTTGGGTTTTTCGGCCCGGACCCAGTCCATGTCGTGGTGCTCGGGCTTGTCGTAGTGCAGGTCGCCGAGGAGGACAAAGCCGTAGCGGGCCTGCTCGCGCGGGCGCGGGGTTGACGCCGACTGACCGGCGAGGGTGATGCGGAGGGGATCGATGGCCAGGCCGGCGGCGGCGGCGAGGACGAACTGTCGGCGGTTGAACATCGGTATGACTCCAGGTAAGGGTCGGATGCGTTGCAACTTAGAGCACCTGACAAACAGGTGGGGCGGGCTTGCAGCTCGCCAACAGGTCAGAGGCCTGATTCAAGTCTTGTCGTGGCTGCTCCACGATGGCGGGCAAGATGCCCGCCCCACCCTTTCATTTTGTTAGAGGCTCTTAGTTTCGGCGGTTGGTGACGCGTGGGTCTTTGAGGCCGAAGAGGTCGCCTTCGTTGTTGTTGATCGCGTCGAACTCGGTCGGCGCGGCGTGTCCGTCGAAGAAGGCGAGGTTGGCGGTCGAGTTGCTGTGGCGGGCGGCGACCTGGTCTGACTTCTGCACCTTCAAGGCATAGGGCGGGTTGCTGGCGCGCATCCAGGTGACGTAGTCGAAGGGCATCGGTTCGGGGTTGATGAAGCCGAAGCGTGGTCGGCCGGTGTCGCCGACGAGCATCAGGGTTGTCGGCGATCGGACCTCATCGACGCGTGGCGAGCCGTCGGCCCAGGGGCTTGAGCCGGTCTCGTACCCGATGACATTGGACGCCACGCCGTAGCCGCCGCCCCAACTGGCCAGCCCGGCGCTCGAGTCGTGCACCGAGTTGTTCTCCCAGAAGTTGACGACCGGGCACAGCCACACGCCCTCGCGTGGGTCGTTGTGATTGCCGATGGAGGCCTCGTAGTTTTCGTAGGCTGCGCCGTGCCTGACGAGGACTTCGTACCACAGCGTGCCCCCGCCGTGGCGTGGGTCGTGGGAGGAGCTCCACTGGCCGGGCACGCCCTCGGACTGGGGTGGGAGGTGGTCCTTGCTGTCGGTGGCGTAGGCGAGGAAGGCCATGCCATGCATCCGGGTATTGGACAGGCACTGCACGTTCTGGGCCGACTCACGGGCCGATCCAAGCACCGGCAGGAGCAAGGCGACCAGGAGGGCAATGATCGAGATCACCACCAGCAGTTCGATGAGTGTGAACGCGCGGGGGCGGCAGTTGAATTGAGGATTTATCACAACAGACTCCGTGTCGGGTGTGGGCGATGGACTTTTCTCCCCCCACGTGATTGATGCGGCTCGTGTGGAGCGGCGATCAATGCGACCGTCGGCGTCTGACACAGCACAGGGCGCCGGCGGCGATCAGCGCGAGGCTCGTGG
>JBGSTE010000649.1:0-8814 GCA_041736655.1 Phycisphaeraceae bacterium
GCGGAACTGCTGGCGGATACGACGCACGCCCGATCGACTACGCCCCAGCGACTGTGCGATCTGACACGTGTTCCACCCCCGCTCGTACAGCGTCAGGATCCGACGCCGTTCGCCCATCGTCATCGACTGCATCCCTGGCTCTTTGCGGCCGACCTTGGCCAACCACAAGCTACATCGCCAAGAAAGATCGCGCAATACCTAACAAGCGCCAAACGCACTATGAAGCAATGGTAAATGCTCTAAAGCGTCCCCTTCGTGCTCGGCACATCACTGCCCGTGATTCGCACCGCGTCGCGCAAAGCCCTTCCAAACGCTTTAAAGATCGCCTCGGCGATGTGGTGGTTGTTTTCGCCCCAGGGGACTTCGATGTGCAGGTTCATCTTCGCGTGGTTGGCGATCGCGTTGAAGAACTCCTTGACCAGTTGCGTGTCGAAGCTGCCGATCTTGCCGGCCGGGTCGTTGAAGCTTTTTGAATTGACGACAAAGACCAGCGCGGGTCGGCCCGAGAGGTCCAGCGCAACACGCGCGAGGGACTCGTCCATGGGGACCGACGCGTTGCCGTAGCGTTCGATGCCTTTCTTGTCGCCGATGGCCGCCGTGATCGCTTCGCCCAGCGCGATGCCGACGTCTTCGACGGTGTGGTGGTCGTCGACGTGAGTGTCGCCTTTGCAGTTGATGTGCAGGGACAGTCGGCCGTGACGCGCGACGTGGTCGAGCATGTGGTCGAAGAAGCCGACACCCGTTTCGTGCTTGTAGTCGCCGGTCTTGGCGGGATCGAGATCAAGTTCGAGCTTGATCTTGGTCTCGTTGGTGTTGCGCTGGATGTTGGCTTTGCGTTGGGGCATGGTGGTTTGTTTGGGAGGGCGAAGCTCCTGCTGAGCCGGCGAACTTTCTTTGATACGCGGCTCGGCGGGAGCCTCGCCCTCCCGTTACAGCGTGTCGATCACGGACAATAGCTTGTCGACCTGTTCGGCGGTGCCGACGGTGATACGCAATTTATCGTCCAGCCGGGGCAGGTTGAAGTAGCGAACGAGGATGTTGCGGGCCTTGATCTTTGCATAAAGCTCGGCGGCGGCGAGCTTATCGGCCCCGGTTGGCGGGGTGACGAGCACGAAGTTGCTGTGGCTGTCGAGCACGGCAAACCCACGCTTGCGCAGCTCTTTCGTCAAGCGTTCTCGCTGCTCGATCACTTTCCGCCAGGTTTCTTTTGCGTAGGCCTGGTCGGTGATGGCGGCGACGGCGGCGGCCTGCGACAGGGCGTCGGTGTTGTAGCTGTCGCGGGCCTTGTCGAGCGTGGCGATGATGTCGGCGTGGGCCAGGCCGTAGCCGAAGCGCAGGCCGGCGAGCGAGTAGCCCTTGCTCAGCGAGCGCAGGAGGATGACGTTGTCCAGCCCGTCGCGGACAAGCTGCACAGCATCGGAGGGCGCGAAGTTGACGTAGGCCTCGTCGATGAGCAAGAGACCTTTGAAGTGTTGGGCTAAGCCGGCAAGCGTCTTGGCCGACTCGAAGCGACCGGTCGGTGCGTGGGGGTTGACGATCATGCCCACGCGGCAGCCGGCGTCGTTCCAGCGGTCGATGGTTGTGGGTGCGATGGAAAAGTCGTCGAGCCGATCGACGGTGACGACAGGCGTGTCATGGATCGCCGCGAGCACGGGGTAGAGCGAGTACGTTGGGTCGGTCACGCCGATGCCGCCGGTAGCTTCGCTTTGCCCGCTTGCGGGTTCGCAGTAACAACTGACGATGAGTCGCAGCAGCTCGTCTCCGCCGTTGGTCGCGATGACGTTGGCGGGCGTCAGGCCGTGCAGCTCAGCGGCGGCCTTGCGGAAGGGCTGGGCCATCGGCGGCGGGTAGATGCGAAGCAGCTCGGCAGGCAGGCTGCGGATCGCCTCCATGACGCGAGGCGAGGGCGGGTAGGGGTTTTCGTTGGTATTGAGCTTGGTGACGACCGCGGTGTCCAGTTGCTCGCCGGGCGTGTAGGGGGCAAGGCGCTGGATGTTCTCGCGGGGATAGGGCATAGCGGGGTAGTTTAACGTTGATTATCAATTAACAATGTCCAAAGGCTACACTATCAGGATGCCAACCCCCCGCCTGCTGATTGTCATGGTCCTGCTGACGCTTTCCACGGTTCAGAGCGCTCAGGCGCAGGCGGATGACCCCGGCTACAAGTCGGCGGTCTTCCTGCTTCGGCAAACGATCGAGCCTTACAACGACGGCCGACACAATGTGCTCTTGCGTGGGCTGCGGCAGTTGGGTGATAGCGACCTCAAGCCGTTGTACAACGCGCTGTCCAACTCCAAGTATCCGCCCCAACGGGTGCACGGGCTACTGGGGCTGGCGGAGGTCAGCCCGACGCGTCAGCTCGATCTGGCTGCGCTGGCGGAGATCAAGGACGAACTCGAGACGGTCGAGGTGCTCTCGGCCGCGATGGACGATGAGTTGATCGATCCGGCGGGCATGGCCGCGGTGATGAAATGGGAAACCCTGCAACTGCCGGTGAAGCAGGCGGTGGCGCTACGCCTGCTGAGTAAAGGTGTAGCGGTCGATGCCACGCCCTTCCGCACGTCGGTGGAGATCGAGCTCGATGCGTCGACTGAGATCGGCAAGCTGATGCAGTACGCGCTGGGCGCACTGGTGCTGGCTGAGGCGGGCGATCCAGCGGGTACAGCGGCGTTGCAGAAGTTCGCGGCGCTGCGCGGGAGCTCGGCGGACGTGGTGATGGCGCAGTTGCTTGATGGGGCCCTTGGGCGTCAGATCAAGTCGGCCGGCCCGATCGGGTTGATGGTCGCACGGGATGAATCGCGTGAAGCGACGCTTCGCATGCTCGGCATCCAGGCCGCGCTTCGGCTCAAGGCCAAGGACGCCGGCGCGACTTGGACGGAGATGTTCAGCAAGGAGACACAGGCGGCTCGGCGTATCCGGCTGGCCTTGATCGCGCTCGATGCGGCTGGGCAGGTTGAGCCGTCGCTCTATAACGCGGCGATCAACGACAGCGATGAGTTGATCCGACTGATCGGCCAGGCGGGCAACGCCATCGCCAACCAGAGCAAGGACTTGCTGCCGGCCTTCACGCCGCTGCTGGAGTCCGGCCAACCGCTGGTCGCTTCGTGGCTGGTGGTGTACTGCCGACGCGAAAAGCCGGCGCAGTCTGCGGAGTTACTTGAAGCGGTGATCCGTGCCCACGCGAGCGGCGAAGAGCGCAACCGCGGCCGAATGGCCGAAGCCGCCATCGCCGCAACGCAGGCGATCTGTGAGTTGTCGCCGGATGAAGCGGTCAAACGCCTGCCCGCGTTGCTGGACGTCTCGGCCAAGCCGGTCGATGAAGCTCAGCGTGTGAGCATGTTGCAACGCCGACAGATCATCCTGCTGGGGATCGCGCGGGCCCACAAGGTCAACCTCGGCGTACTGGCGGCAACCATCGGCGCCGATGATCTGAACGACCTGACCACCGAGGCGCTGCGCCTGCTCATCCGCGCCCGCTACGGTGCAACGCTAACCGCCAAGGAGTGGACACGGCTGAGCGACATGGTCCAAGGCGTGGGCCAAGTCGACCTGGGCCTGCGTGTGCAACTGGCCTGGCTCTATGCCGAGCACCTTGGCAAGGGCCAGCAGGCGATCGGCGAAGCGCTCAAGTAAGTTCCGGGGACAGGGTCTGGGGTCTGGTGCATCAAGCATGAGTGATGAACGGCAAGCGTCTTGAGATTCTTCGTTGTATAAAGCGACAGGTTGACGATGAAGAGTGCCACGCACGTGTTGCTGAATCTCGTGTCGCCCCAAACCGCAAAACCTTAACCCCGAACCCCAGCCCCTCCATGTCTGATATACCGCTTTCTTCGCCTGACATCACCGACGCCGAAATCGATGCCGTCACCGACGTGCTGCGCTCGGGCCGGCTGAGCATCGGTCCTAAGCAGGACCTCTTCGAGCAGCAGGTCGCGGCCCGCTGCGATCGGCGGGCGGGGGTTGCGGTTTCCTCCGGCACCGCGGGGCTGCACCTGGTCCTGCTGGCGCTGGGCATCGGGCCCGGCGATGAAGTCATCACCACGCCTTTTTCCTTTATCGCCTCCGCCAACTGCATCCTGATGGCCGGCGCGACGCCGGTCTTTGTGGATATCTGCCCGCAGTCGCTGAACCTCGACCCGCGCCGCGTTGAGGACGCGATCACCGAGAAGACCAAGGCCATCCTCGCCGTCGAAGTCTTCGGCAACCCGCGACACTTCGATGCGCTCGAGTCCATCGCACGTCGTCACGAGATCGCGCTGATCGAAGATGCCTGCGAAGGCCTCGGCGGCAGGCTCGGCGATCGTCCCATCGGGTCCTTCGGCCGGGCGTCGGTGTTTGGCTTTTACCCCAACAAGCAGATCACCACCGGCGAGGGCGGCATGATCGTCACCGATGACGATCGCCTGGCGGACCTGTGCCGATCGATGCGCAACCAGGGCCGGACGGTCAACCTCGACAACAGCGACCGCGTCAGCTCGCCGCAGACCGGGAGTTGGCTGGCGCACGAGCGCATGGGCTACAACTACCGCATGTCGGAAATCAACGCCGCGCTCGGCTGTGTGCAGATGGACCGCTTAAGCGCGATGCTCGAACAGCGCCGCCGGGTCGTGCACAACTACACCCAGCGATTGCTTGACTTCCCCGACCTGATCCTTCCCTCGGCCACCGGCAGCGAAGCGGACATGTCCTGGTTCGTCTACGTCATCCGCCTCGCGCCCGAGTACGACCGCGCCGCCCGCGACCGCGTCATCGAGGGCCTCCGCCGACACGAGATCGGCAGCGCCAACTACTTCCCTCCCATCCACCTCCAGCCGTTTTATCGCCAGCGCTTCGGCTTTACCGAAGGCAATTTCCCCATCACCGAGTCGATCAGCGACCGCACGCTCGCGCTGCCCTTCTTCAACCAACTCGACGAAACCCGCATCGACCTGGTCTGCCACACGCTGAGCGTGATGCTCCAGCGCGAACGGCTGCTGATGGACGATGAGTGATGATGTCGATCACACGAAGCGACGCGGCTTGGCCGCGTAACGCGACGTAGTCGCGTCGCTTCACTGTAATTGGGTAATACGAATTGATGATAACGATAAATATTTTGAATCCTGGAACTTGGATTGCAGCTTAGGCGTTTATAATCAATGCACTCATGAAACGGGGCTTTTCCATGACACCCAAATCAAACACCCTCCTCGTCTTGCGTATCGCCGGTGTCTTATTCTCTTTCGCGCTCGCGACGGTATACGTCGCCTGTCAGTCGGGGTATGGCTCAAAGAGCAGCAAGGATGTCAATGCTGATCCGGGAGACCCGCCGAGTGATCCACCTTCATCGGGCGAAGGGCGGTTTTTCCCCGGCAGCAAGTCAGCACCAATTTATGAAGGTGATTTGATTTTACAACCGCTTGAGCAGCAGCCAGATTCAAAACCGGAGCCACAGGAGCCGCCCATATTCCTGCCGGGGTCAAAGTCCAATTCGGGCGCTCATTACATCTTTATCACGCCCGAGCAGGCGGACGAGTTCCTGAAGGAATTTGGAATTGATCTGGCGTCTGAATCAACGCCGGATAAGACCGATCAACAGGAAGGCAAGCCGCGTTGACTTGGCCCTTCGCCATCGCGACCAGTGGCATCGGGCTCTTGCTCCTGATGCTCATCTTCCGCCCGCTTGAGTTGGCCTTCCCCGCCAAGCGTGGGCAGAAGCTGCTTCGTCCGGCTTGGCTGTTGGACCTGTCGTTCTTCCTCGGTCAATACCTGATTTGGAATGGCGTTGTACTCGGCGTGCTGGTCTTTTTCTCCGGCTGGCTCCAAACCATCGTCCCCGATTCTTTCCGCGCGGCCGTCGCCGCGCAGCCCTTCTGGCTCCAGGCCATCGAAGTCATCCTGCTCAGCGATTTCTTCGTGTATTGGGGCCACCGATTGCAGCACAACAACGCACTGCTCTGGCGGTTCCACCGCGTGCATCACACGGCCGAGCACCTGGACTGGCTCGCCGCGCACCGTGAGCACCCGATCGACACGATCTATACGATGGGCCTGATCAACCTGCCTATCTTCCTGCTCGGCTTCCCCGTGCAAACCCTCGCCGCGCTCGTCGCCTTCCGCGGGCTCTGGGCAATCTATATCCACTCCAACGTCCGCCTGCCCATCGGCCCGCTGCGATGGTTCATCGGTGCGCCCGAACTGCACCACTGGCACCACGACCGCAACCGGCACGCCGGCAACTACGCCAACATCTCGCCGTTGATGGACATCCTCTTTGGCACCTACACCTGCCCGGATCATGAGCCCGAGGCCTACGGCATCAACGAGCCAACCTCAAAGAACTATCTCGGACAACTCTTAATCGACCCATTCAAGCCGAACCGCGCGATTGACGAGCCCGCGATTCCGCACAAGACCGATCCACAGCCGCAGCGATACGCCGCAGATGCTCGATTGGTTCAAAGACCATCCCGTCCGGCGAAAAAACGCAACCCGATCGACTCGCTCTGAGAGAAACGGTCGAATGAGGAATCCCGAATGTCGAACAATGACCAAGCCTAAATGACAAGTAAGCCCATCGCGCAATCTTCAGTCATTGGACATTGATGTTTCGACATTCATTCGACATTCGAGCTTCGAAATTCGACATTCACCCTCACCCCGCCAACCGCATCTGCTCGCCCACCCGAGGCCCGGCAGGCAGTTCCAACCCCACAAAACCCACCCTTACACTCGTCGGCGACGCCACCGGACCCGGCTGATACGTCGGGCTTAACCAACGGGCCGTGTACCACACCCGCGCGCCAGGCGCAAGACCCGCCTGCACCTCTAGCTCCACCCGCGTCTTGCTGAACGTCCCCGCGTACTGCCAGGCCTCGATCGATGTCGGCGGCTGATCACCCACATAAAACATCACCGCCGCGCCCGACACCCCAACAGGCAGACGCCGACGACCCGACGCGTCCGGCTCGCTCAGCCGAAGTTCCAGCCGCCAGCCCATCACACGACCCACGCGCACCACCGGCATCAACCCGGGGCGATTGATCTTCGTCGCCCGCCCCGACCGCCGAGCCGCAAGCCCCAGCAAAACCCGCTGGTCATTCGTCACGCTCGGCCGCGCC
Source organism: Phycisphaeraceae bacterium (assembly GCA_041736655.1). Classification (GTDB taxonomy): domain Bacteria; phylum Planctomycetota; class Phycisphaerae; order Phycisphaerales; family Phycisphaeraceae; genus JAHQVV01. The sequence goes on from JBGSTE010000649.1 coordinate 7,101, forward strand.
TTGATCACCTTCACCAACACCCGGCTCATCGCCTTGAGTTCAGACAGCACCTCATCCTTCCGCGTCACCGCTACGCGCGTCCGCGTCTCCGGCTCGTTCGCCTGCGCATACGCCTCCTCCGCCTCCGCCAGCAGCGCCGCATAGTCCACCGCTTCCTGCACCGTCACGCCATAGCCGCCCGGCCCCGGCGCAGTATTTAGCTTCTCACTGAAATTCCGCGCCCATCGCATCAGATCAATCTCTCGCCGCGGCAATACATCGTGCATCATCATGCTCCCTTTCGGTTGATCTCTGCGGTAGGACAGGCATCCCTGCCTGTCATCTTCTTTTCCAGTTCGTCTGGCATTCCTGCCCGTCATCCTGAAGGCGAATCAAGCACCCCACTCACCACGGTGCCCTATCGCCCATCACTCCCAACGACTTCAGCCCAACCTGCAAAGCCCATAAAACCACCCCCGCAAGACTGAAATCCCCACCCGATAAAGCCTCCATCACCCCTGCGCGATTCCCCGTAAGCCCTGCGGAATCCCCCGAACACTTCGCGGAATCCCCCGCAACTTCCGCGGAACCCCTTTGAAGTTGTGTAGCCACCCCCGGAAGTTGTGCAGCCGTCCCCGGAAGGTATGCAGCTGTCCCCAGCGGTTGTGCAGATCTCCCCATTAATTCCGCAGTCGCCCTCAAACCAAGCGAGGCATGCCCCGCGAACTGCGCAGTATGCCCCAACGCGAACGCAGGCCACCTCAACTTATTCGCCGAATACCCCCGCCCAAATGCCTACACGCATGGTGCAACACCCGCCCCAAGGGGGAGGGCGCTTCAGCACCCGGATCAACTCACCAAGTCCGTTCAAACAACCCCGTAGGCCGGGCTTCACCCCGGGCTTCAGAACCCGCGATTCAACACTTGGTTAGCACGGCCAATCGCATTATGATGCACCAAGGTTTGTCGCCTACTCCAGGCGTCAAGCCATGAATAGACAGACTCGGGGTCTGTCTATCACACTAATTCCGCGGATAGACTGATCCGCCCAATCAACTGTTAGGCCCCATGGACCTACTCAACGACATCCGTGCGGCATGGCCGACGACTCCATACCCCGGAGATCAAGTTCTTTCCGACTGTTGGTGCGACGAATGCGAGTTCTCCGTTCGCAGCCTTCGCGGCAAATCGTGGGGACAAATCGGGGTCGGTGATGTTGGCGGTGAATCGGGGCAGATGTCCGCCGAGGCGTTCCGCTATTACCTTCCGGGCATTCTCGCTCTTTCGGTACAACACCCCGATGAACTACACCTGGCAAGTGAAATTAACCTTCGTTTTGTCTTCTCCGACCATTCCCATGAGCGGCCGAAAGCCCGGGAGAACTTGTCTCGACTGACGCGCACGCTCTCGCCGCGGCAACGCGAAGTACTTGTTCGATACTTCGACTGGCTCGCGAATCAGGAATGGCAGGCTCCTATCTTGATTGCTGCCGCGATACGTGCGGTGTATGGCATGATTGAACCGTTCAGTTTCGATGAACTCGACCGCTGGAATCGTCAGCGTGCCGCCGTACTTCGCGCTGAGGCCTAACCACCGGCTGCAGCGGCTGTGTTTAAAGTCAAGCCGGTTGGAGTGATTTTTCGGGTTGATTTTCGGGGTTGTTTAGGCATTGGGCGTACTCCGGGTTCCAGGGTTTTGCGTCGCGGACCATCGTGTTGAGCATCGTCAGCAGCTT
>JBGSTE010000652.1:0-7664 GCA_041736655.1 Phycisphaeraceae bacterium
GCGGAACTGCTGGCGGATACGACGCACGCCCGATCGACTACGCCCCAGCGACTGTGCGATCTGACACGTGTTCCACCCCCGCTCGTACAGCGTCAGGATCCGACGCCGTTCGCCCATCGTCATCGACTGCATCCCTGGCTCCTTGCGGCCGACCTTGGCCAACCACAAGCTACATCGCCAAGAAAGATCGCGCAATACCTAACAAGCGCCAAACGCGCTATGAAGCAATGGTAAATGCTCTAAGCCGGGGCGATGTGGGATTGTGAGGCCTTCAGCCGGGTGCCACGCTGCGTCTGTCAGGACGCTCACCCGCCGCCTTCAAAGCGGTGACTGTCTCCGTCATGCCATTGACGAAACGGCTCCTGACAACTTATTCGCCCTGAGTTCATGGCAGGCGATAGGCAGTGATACTCGTTTCACCGATGCAGATCATCAAGTCATCGAATCGATACACATAGCCACCGGCCGGGTCGAGGTGGGTCTTGTCCTCAAAGCTTGCCGTGACCCCGCCGTTCCTGGCGTTGGTGATGTTCAGTCGCGGGCCGTCAAGCGTCAGTAGTTGGCCGACGTCATAGATCACGCCCGAGTGCTTGGGCCGGCTTGATGATTCGCGGTTATCCCAGACCGGCTGCGGCTGGCCGTCGGCCTTTTTGTAGCAGGTCAACACGCGGTTCATGGTGTAGAAGTGCTCGTCGTCCACCGCGACCACTTTGGCCGTCAGCGGCAGCCCTTGAACGGCTAATTGCACTTCACCTGATACGGGCTCAACCGCAATCAGGTCACGGCCCATGTGCTGCTTGGCATACAGCAGCCCGTCGTGCAGCAGCAACGAACCCGATCCGTTGAGATTGGCCGCATCCGAGAATTGCCAGGGTACTCTTTTATCGAGTCGCAAGTTATAACCACCTTCGGATTTAATGTCGTAGGGCAGGTCCATCTGCAAAGCCCACTGAATTCTCGCGCTGCTGATATTCACCGTGATCAGCTTGCACTCGCCGATCAAAACGTGCAGCAGCCCGTTGTTCGCCAGCATTTTGGGTTGCGGCATGCGTACAACGTATTTGTTGTAATACTCGAATCTGAGTGATTCACATGATCCCAACAGGAGCTTCCATTCAATCCGACCGGTGAGGGGGTCAAAGCGAAACAAATAGCAAAACCCGATTTCCCCGGGACCTGACAGTCGCATGTGTGCCACGACATAGGCAGCGCCACGGTAAACGTAGACCTCGCCGATCACAGACATCGGAATCTGGCTAACCCTGCCATACGTCACCTCCCAATCCGGCCGAGTGCCGGACTGCCAGAGTGTTTCACCGGTACGGGCATCGATGGCGGCGACCTCGAACCTGCTCAGATCATCATCCTCTGGATTGACCGGCCTGGTTGTCAACAGGACATCGCCGGTCAACGCAATGTTGTAGTTGCGCGGGTTTCCGGCCGGGTCTGCCTGCCGCTTGTAAAACCCATTGATGTCGCGTCTCAGATCGCCGTTGATCCAGCGTAGCTTGCCGGTCTGGCGATCCAGGGCGACGGCTGTATTCATCCAATTGAAGTAGAGCTTCTCTGCGTCGGCAACGACTTGCGGCACATAACGATCCAGGTCGTCCACCAACGAATCCCCATCGACCATCGTGATCTCATCACGGTCCAATTCGGTGAGGAAAGGCGTCTGCCACAAGACCTTGCTGTCGCGATCAGGTATCGCGAGGGAATATCCGCTCGATCGCCGGGTCAAAGGCTTTCGCTGGGCCACATCCTGCCCCGGCTCAATCATGCCTTTGAGCAGCGCGAGCGCATCGACCTCCTCACCGCCCAACTGCACGGGCAAGCGATCGAAGCGACCCACCAAACCCTGATAGATCGCTTGTATCGAAGCCAGGTCGCCCACATTCTGCAGGGCGACGGCACGCCTGACCTGGATCTCGGTAATCCTTTCGGCAGGCGTCTGATCGTGCTCGATCGCCCGGAGCCAGCTTTTTTCGGCCTGCCGAAACAAGCCCAGATTAAAGTAGAGATCGCCGGCAAGGACCTCCGGGTCAGAAGAAGCCGCACCCTGCTCCACGGCTTGGAGCGCCGGCTTGCCCAGGTCTTTTAGCCGGTCGTAGGCCTGCTGACGCTCTTGGTACAAGTCGTTCCCAAGCTGCTGGACGAGCTCGGCCGCGTCTTGAGTTTGCTCCGCAGCCAAAGCCGATGCGGGGGTTACCAAACCCAGGAGGGCAAAGACCGAGAGTGCCGACAAGATGAACCTCAAACGCATGGTATTGCCTTGTTCAGTGCGTGTAATCACCTGCCTTGCGTAATATCGCCGAATACCGCCGCTTGGATTCAGCCATCTAGTTTTTAATGGATCGCTCATCAAGATCCGCTATGCGGCCGGTGGCAGGGGAAGCGTCAACGATGACCCCTTGTTAAGCGGGTCTGTCAAGCGGGTGTTGGCCTGGTTCATCGGCATGTGGGTTGGGGGATTACTTCAATCTGTAATCGGTTTATAATGCCGGCATCTTTGGGTTTGGCTGGCGCTTGGGCGTTGGCTGACGGAAACAGGAACTGACCCGGAAAGGCTTGCCATGTTCACACGGATTTTGATTGCTCTGATGCTGTTGCCGGTGCTTGCGGTGTCGCTGGTCTTGGCTCAGGACAAGGCTGCTCCGGCGGCGGAGGACGGGTTTGTGCCGCTCTTTAACGGCAAGGACCTGGCGGGCTGGAAGACCGAGGGCAACTGGGTCGCGCAGGAGGACGGCACGCTGGCGATCATCCCGCGCAAGGGCGAGAGCGGCTGGCAGCGTTACAAGTCCTACCTCTACACCGAGAAGCAGTACGAGAACTATGTGCTGTCGCTGGAGTACAAGCACGGCAAGGGCGGCAACAGCGGGCTGCACTTTCGTATCGCCGAGCCGGCCGATTGGAAGGACATCGACCCGGTGGCCAAGGGGATCGAGTGTCAGATCCTGGACAGCTTCGGCAAGCCAGACGACAAGATGAGCCATCACGACTGCGGCGGGATCATCAAGACTCAGGGCGCGAGCAAGAATATGTGTAAGCCTGCGGGCGAGTGGAACAAGATGGTCCTCACGTGCAAGGGGCAGAACATCCAGGTTGAACTCAACGGCGAGAAGATCATTGATATCCAGCAGGACAAGGGCGAGATGAAGGACCGGCCGCTCAAGGGCTACATCGCGCTGCAGGACCACGGGCAGTTGATGTGGTTCCGGGATGTGAAGATCAAAGAGTTGGAGTGATCAACTCCGCGACTACACCGGCTTGGGCTTGATGAACATCACCTTCGCCCGCTGGATCCAATCCTTGCGTAGATCAACGCGGAACCAGCCTTCCGCGTTTTTCCTGTGAAAACGGGTCGGCGAGTACTTGCCCAGCCCTTTGAGGTCGTACTGTACCCAGGTCTTGCCCAGGTCAGACGAGTAGATGATGCCGACGTTGTAGGGCGACACAGGCGTGTAGTGGCCCGACAGGATCACGCCGTCCTGAATCAGCATGTTCGCGATCTCGTAGGTCGGGTGTAAGAGCAGCTCGTGCCGGGTCTTGTCGGCCAGATCCTCCGGATCGCAGCGGAAGATGCCGCGGTCGTGCGGCTTGGGGCCGTTGGCGTCCGAGCACCAGTAGAGCTTGCCGTCGACGAAGTTGATCCCGCCGGACTTGTAGCGCGAGTTCTGGCTGGCCGACACCAATACCTCCCACTGCCACCGATCGGTATCGCGGTCATACGTGCCGCGCAGCCAGTGGCACTCGTGCTTGAGTATGCCGGCGTCGCGCTCGTCGTGGTCGCCGGTGCAGGCGTAGAACGCGTTCTCGGCCGGGTTGTACGCGACGCTGTGGATATGCCGGGCGATCGTGGGGTTGTCCGGGTTGCCCAGCAGTTGGTCGGGCGCCGCCCCTTTCTGCTGCCACCGCGGGCTTTGGCCGAAGGTGTAGGCGAGCTTGACGGTCCGGCCCTGGTCGGCGGTGTAGTACAGATTCACCGGCACGGCACCACCGAGCACGTTGCAGTAGTTGCCCCACACGGTGATCTCCCCGCCGCCCGGCCCGGGAAGCGCCCAGCTGTGCTCGCCATCGAGCGGGTGGAAGTACCAGCCGGGGTTGTTCGGATCGATCGGCTTATGCGGCAGGTACGCGCTGCCGTCGGGGTGCTGGACCGTGACCTGATGGATCGACTTGAGCTTGTCGTCCGAGCGAAAGAGCCTGGTGCGCGTCGCGAAGAGGAGGCTGCTGTCGCCCAGGACCTGGCTGAAGGTGATGTTGGCGGCATCCTTGAAGGCGAGCTTGTGCGGCCAGGTGTTTGAGCTGTCTTCGGAGAGGTAGACGTGGGCATCGTCATAGCCGAAGGCGAGCGGGCCGTGCTGTGAGTCGATGTACGGGTTGTTAGAAGCGATGCGGTAGTAGAAGTGATCGGTCTCGCCCTGGGATTGTTCCTCAGCGAATGCGAGGTCGAGGGTGTGCACCGCAGCCAGCGATGCGCAACTGGTCTGGATGAACCGTCGGCGGGTCGGCATGGCGAGGTCCCTGGTCGGTCAGGCAGGCGCTAACATAGCAAATAACCCCCATCTTGTGATAGGGGCTGCTGTTGGATCAGGTTTGGGGCAGACGAATCTGGCCGGGCTGGAATAATCCAAAGTTTTCAGGATTTCTATGTAAGCGGCGGGCGTCGGCAACGACACAGGCACGTGACGGCAGTTTTTGCTGTGTCCTGCGCACGCGGAGGCCAAGCCATTGGGACCCACCTATGAACTTAAGACGTCGGATCCCTCAGCGTGGCTCGATGCTCACGGGGACGCGTTGTTCAGCTATGCGCTGTCGCGTGTACGTCGGCCTGACGTCGCGGAGGACCTGGTGCAGGAGGCTCTGCTCGCGGCGCTGGGGAAGGCCGATTCGTTTGCCGGCCGATCGCTGGAGCGGACATGGCTGATCGGGATCCTTCGGCACAAGGTGTTGGACTATTTCCGCAGGCGGCGACGGAGTAAGGAAGTGCAGGAGCCTGTGCTGGGTACGAGTCAGGGGACGATGGGGCTGTTTAACCGGCGTGGCCGGTGGTCGCCCAAGCCTCACGCCTGGGGAGCGGACCCTGCGGCGTGTTATGAAGACGCCGAGTTCTGGCGGGTGTACGAGGCGTGCCGCGATCGGCTGCCCACCACCCTGTCTGAGGCTTACATCCTGCGTGAGCTCGAGGGCCTGTCGGTCGAGCAGGTGTGCACGATTCTGGATATCTCGTCGACCAACCTGGGTATCCGGCTGCACCGCGCGAGGCTGGCGATGCGGGGTTGTTTGGATGAGCGGTGGTTTGGTTCGTAAGGACACGATCGGATGCCGTCGATACGCAAACTGCTAACGATATTGACGCTGACGTGCGATGCGTCGTCTCGGCTCATGTCCGATCGCTATGAGCGCGATCTGGACCGGATCGATCGGACGTCGTTGCGACTGCACCTGCTGACTTGTTCGGGTTGCCAGCGGACCCGATCACACTTCGCGGTGATCCATGACATCAATCAGCATTTATCACGGTCGGGATCGCTGCATGGCGCGAGGCTCTCGCCTGAAGCAAGGCGGCGGATCGCAAGGGTTCTGGACCAACATTGAATTTCTTTTGTCGATCCCTGTAATTGTCTGTGCGTGAGTACGACACAGTCGCAAGCACCGGCGCTGTTTGGTGGCCAACATGGCTCCAACGCCGAGGCAAGAACTGCTGCGTGTAAACGCAGCGAATTACGGAGTGCGGCACCCATGAGGCGAATCAAGAGTATTAACGCGGTCGCGGTTGCGGGCTTGGGCGCAGGGTTATGCGTCGGGCAGGCACAGGCACTGGACATCGAGGTTGAGATCTCGAACATCGGCCCGGCCGGTGGCGTCCACATCACCCCGGTGTGGGTCGGCTTCCATGACGGCAGTTTTGACAGCTACAACAACGGGCAAGCCGTACAGGATGGGCTCGAGCGCATTGCCGAGGACGGAGCCACGGGTGTCCTCAGCGCGGACTTCTTGAGTGGCTACACCTACATCAATGCCGGCGTTAACGCCCGGGTCCTGACAGCACAGACCACCGGCCGAGTCGATGGCACGATCGCCAGCCCGTCGGGTCCGCCACCGCTTGCACCGGGCCAGTCGAACACCCAACAGTTCAGCATCGACGCGGCAGGAGCGAACCGCTATTTCTCCTATGCCTCCATGGTTCTGCCCACCAACGACTTCTTTATCGCAAACGGTAACCCGTTGGCGATCGACCTGTCATCGCTCGCGGGCATGCCGGCGGGTACCGAGATCACCTTCTTCATCGGCCAAAGCGTCAACGACTCGGGGACCGAAGTCAACGACTTTGCCTTCAGCGCGGCTAATGGCCTGTTCCCCCAATTGAACATCGGCACCGGGCAGGCCGGGCCTGACACGGGCACCGATGAAAACGGCGTGGTCACAAACGTCACCGCGGCCGACCCCTTCAGTGCGTTCCTCAATCAGCCCGTGGGCTTTGGCACGGACCCGGATGTTGATGCATTGAACTTCAACAACGCGTCGCTTTACCCCAACGGCCTGGCTAGCGTCACAATCCGCGTGGTGCCCGAGCCCGCTTCGCTGGCCATGCTCGGATGTGGCGTGATCGGCATGCTCCGCCGACGCCGGCGTTAAGCGTCTGCTTTGTCCTGCTATGAATACTTACACAACAGCCCCGTGATAAAACGGGGCTGTTGTTGTTTAGTTAGATTAACAATTGCTTAGGCGGCGGAGACCTGCACGTACTTGGCGACGCTGTTGAGGTCGGTCAGGACGTCGACGGAGGCGAGGATGGTTGCCGACTCGCCGACCTTACCGGCGACGGGGTGTTGCTTGACGACGCGGCCGGCCCAGACGCGGACGCGGCCGCCACGCTGGGTGGCGACTTCGTTGCTCGCGCGGACCTTCTTGAGGCGGAGGTTTTCCTTGACCACGGCCGCGTCCTTGGACAGCAGGCGGACCAGGGTCTTACGAGCGCCGGCGCTGTTGGGCTGCTTGACGATCTTGATATTGACGGTCGTACCGGGCTTGATGTCGGCCATGGGGCACCTAAAGGGGGTTCGGTGTCGTTCGGGGGTTGGTCGGATTTACCGAGCCGCGTATTGTGCCGTAAAACCGGCTGCGGGTCAAGTGTGGGTTTGCGGGGGTGGGGAATCGTCCGCAGGCATGTCCGGCTGGTCGTGCAGGTCAAAGAGTCGGCGGAGGGCGGCGGCGTAAAAGCCCAGGGCCGCGTCCGGGTCCGAGCGGTCGAGCTGGCTCAGGGGCAGGTGCAGGATCTTGTTGACCAGGCGGTGGTTGTGCTGCTGAAGCAGGTCGGTGATGGCCTGCTCGGTGGATTGGCCATTGAGGGCGGCGAGCTTGCGGGCGGTGCGTTCATGCTCTTGCTTAGCGATGTCGTGCAGGCGCTGGCGGAGCTGCTTGATGAGCTTGCCGACGTCGCGGTGGCGGATCTCGCCCATGCAGCGGTCGACGTGGGCCTGCAGGAGTTGCTCGCACTGCGTGACGAGGTCGCGGCGGTCGTGCTCGGTGGCGTTGACGGCCTGCTGGAGGTCGTCGAGGTTGTAGAGGTAGACGTTTCGCAATGAGCCGATGGCCGGGTCGATATCGCGCGGCACGGCGAGGTCGAGCATGAAGAGCGGCCGGCTGCGACGCTTCTTGAGGAT
>JBGSTE010000701.1:0-3712 GCA_041736655.1 Phycisphaeraceae bacterium
GGTCAGCGCGCTGCTCTGGCGTTCACGCATGCGCGGTCGGCCGGAGCTGGTCGTCATCCTCGCCGGCGGGCTGGTCGGCGCCCTCATCGGCGCGAAGCTCGGCTACGTCCTGGCCGAGGCCGCGTTTTATTGGCAAAGCGACCTGTTCTGGCAACAAATGCTCGTCGGCAAGACCATCGTCGGCGCACTCATCGGCGGCTACGGCGGGGTCGAACTGGCCAAGCGCGTCATCGGCCACAACGAGCCCACCGGTGACGCCTTCGCACTGGCGGTGCCCCTGGGCCTATCGATTGGCCGCGCGGGCTGCCTGCTCAACGGCTGTTGCAGGGGCGTGGCCTGCGATCAGCGCTGGTGGTCGCTGGCCGATAGTGCGGGCGGCTACTTCTACCCCGCCGCAGCAACGGAGCTGATCTTCAACCTGATTGCGTCAGGCATCATCGCACTGCTGCATCGCCGTCGCCCGATGCCCGGCCAACTCTTTCACCTCTATCTCATCGCGTACGGGCTCTTCCGCTTTGCGCACGAGTTTGTCCGCGACACGCCGACCCTGGCCGTCGGCCTCAGCGGATACCAGTGGCTCGCCACGGGGCTGGTCGTGCTGGGCGTCGTGCGATTTGCTCAGCGCCAGTCGCAAGCGAAGCGCAACGTGAAGTTGAATCGAAGCCACGCTTAACCCAGCGCGTCGAGCACCATCGCGCCGATTTCGTCCGTGCCGTAGCCGCTGCGGTCCAGGCGTTTGCCGGTGAACTTCGGCGTCACCGCCTGCACGGCCGCGGCCACTTCATCGCCCGCCTTGACCAGCGCGGCGCGATCCTTCACCCGCCCGGTCTCACACAGCAGCATCGCCAAAGAATCGATCGCCGCCAGCGGGTTGGCCTTGTTTTGCCCGGCGATATCGGGCGATGAACCGTGCACCGGCTCGAACATCGACACGCTCCTGGCCGACGGATCGGGGTTAAGGTTGCCCGACGCGGCGATGCCCATGCCCCCCGCGATCGCCGCGCCCAGGTCCGTGATGATGTCGCCGAACATGTTGGGCACGACGATCACATCGTAGATCTCCGGCCGAGTTGCCATATACATACAGCACGCATCGACATGGTGGTACGCCGTCTGCACGTCGTCGTAGTCCTTGGCCACGTCCATGAACGTATCAAACCACGTCCCGCCACAGTACGTCAGCACATTGGTCTTGTGCACGAGCGTCAGGTGTTTGCGTTTACGCGTGCGCGCCAGCTCAAACGCATAACGCACGCAGCGCTCGACACCAAAGCGCGTCGCGATCATTTCCTGCGTGCTGATCTCCTGGGGCGTGCCGACGCGGGCGCGCCCGCCGTTGCCGCAGTACAGGTCCTCGGTGTTCTCGCGCACGCAGACGAAGTCGATCTCGTCGGGCGTCTTGTTGGCCAAGGGCGTCTCGATGCCCGGGTACAGCTTCACCGGGCGGAGGTTGATGTACTGGTCCAGGTCAAAGCGGAGCTTGAGCAGCAAACCCTTCTCAAGGATGCCGGGCTTGACGTCCGGGTGGCCCACCGCGCCGAGCATGATCGCGTCGAAGCTGCGTAGCTCGGCGACCTGCGCATCGGTGATGACCTGGCCGGTCTTGAGGTAGTGCTCGCCGCCGTAGGGCAGGCGCGTGGCATCGACCTTGATCGCGTGCTTGGGCGCGATGGCGTGAAGGATGCGCAGGGCCTGGTCGGTCACTTCAAGCCCGGTGCCGTCGCCGGGGATCACAGCCAGTTTGAGGGAAGTGGTCATCGCTTTGTATGCCTCGCTGAATGTTCTTTAATGGCTCGATGTCTTGTTAATAGCCCTCACCGCAAGGTGGGGGCTCAAGCTCTCTCCCACTCGAACCCCCGACTCACGGCCGGGGCTATTGCGGACCCTGTCTTGGGGCGTGGTTTATAGACAGACCGGCCGGGTCCGGCAAGTTTCGCCGTAAGGATACGGCCCTGCCACCGCTCTCAAGCCGTGGCCTGCTCAGGACTATTGCTGGCTTTTCAGAAGCGTCTGGAGCTCTTTCACCACCTCCGGATGCTCGCGGTAGAGGTTGCGCGTCTGCATCGGGTCGTTGTCCAGGTCGTAGAGCTGGGCGGGTGGGGCACCGTTCTTGAGCTTGCCGTCAACGACATCGCTGTTGGTAAAACCGGCGTACGTGATCGCGGCCGGTCCACCGAAAGCGTGTTCCCCGCGCTTGGTCGCGGTAAAACCCCCGCTGCCCTGGGCACCGATGTACATCCATTTGCCTTTGCGGATCGCGAGGTGATTGAGGCTGTGCGGGGCGATCACCATGTGTTCGCGCACAGGCTTTGAAGGATCTCCCTTAAACGCCGGCAGCAGGTTCACGCTATCTTGGCCATGCCCCTCTTTCAGCTCAGACCCCGTCAGCGCCGCGAATGTCGCAATCATATCGACGTTGCAAATAAGCTGATCCGACACCGAACCCGCCTCAACCTTTCCCGGCCACCATACGATCCAAGGCACGCGGTGGCCGCCCTCCCACGCACCGAACTTAAACCCGAGCAAGTCACCGTTGATCCGGTGGCCCATGTCCCACGCATCCTGCCCGCCGACGTTGAACATCCCGCCGTTGTCGCTAGTGAAGATCACCAGCGTGTTGTCGGCCACGCCCTGCTCTTCGAGCGTCTTCATAACCTCGCCGACCATCCAGTCCAGCTCGTGGATGAAGTCGCCATAGGGCCCCGCTTGGCTCGTGCCCTTGAACCGCGGCGCAGGCGTGAACGGGTGATGGATATGTGTCGTCGCGAGGTAGAGGAAGAACGGATCCTTACCACGCGCCTTGATCCAGCTTGTCGCCTTCTCGGTCAACTTGATGCCAACCGCCTCATCGTCGTAGAGCGCGTGCGCGGCGTCTGCCCCGCCGATGGTGTTGTAGCCCATCTTTTCAGGGAACTCGCGCGTTTTGGCTCGCTTCCTGTCGACGAACGGGTCATCCTCCACGAGACCGACCACGCGGTGGTTCTCGACATAGACAAACGGCGGATGGCTGTTCACGACCGGCACGCCGAAGTAGTAATCAAAGCCAAGCTCAAGCGGGCCCGGCTTTAGTTCGCCGTTCCAGTCCGGCGTTTTCTTACCGAACCCTAAATGCCACTTGCCGATGCAAGCCGTCGCGTAACCCGCATCCTTCATCACGCTGGCAATCGTCTGCTGCTCCGTATCGATCAGCAACCCCGCCCTTAGCATTGCAGGTCCGTGTAGGCTCTTGCGGTGTGGGTACTCACCGGTCATCAGCGCATATCGCGACGGTGTACAAACCGCAGACGCCGAATGCGCATCCGTAAAGCGTCGGCCCTCCTTCGCCAGCCGGTCGATGCTCGGCGTCTTGATTCTTATTGCCCCATAACAGCCCAGGTCCCCGTAGCCCAAATCATCGGTAAAGATCAGAACCACGTTGGGCGGCTCCGCGGCAGAAGATAGCCCTGCGAAAAAGCAAAGAATAAGCGACAGGCAGATCGTGGTGTAATGTTTCATGCGCTCTCCCAGCGGTCCTTCCTCTATCAGACGCAGAATGGCCATGGCATAGCGCCCGGTTGTTTTAGGCCTGGCGGGCATCCTGCGGGTCCACAATGATACCCAAACCGCTACAATGCCCCGCTTTCCCCGATTGATACGCAAGGAGCCCGCCATGGCCGACAACAGCGAACAAACCTTCGACCTCGTCGTCATCGGCGGCGGCCCGGCCGGCTAC
>JBGSTE010000713.1:0-3361 GCA_041736655.1 Phycisphaeraceae bacterium
CAGGCTGTCAAAAAACGCCGAGGCCAGGTCCAAGTCGTAAGTCGGTACGTCGCCGAGCATGCTAAGCACCCACGCCGCGGCCTCGCCGGCCAGCGCGGCACAGTGCATCTCCGACAGGCGCGACAACTGCGACAACGCCAAAGGCCTGCCCGCGTGACGCGCCTGAATCAGATCAAGCCCGAGCCGAGCCACCGGCACCGGCCTGGCACACGCGAGCTCCAGCAACTGCTCGTTGTCCAGCCGATCGGGCGACACGTGCTTGAGCATCGCCTCGCAGATCAGCGTCAACGCGGTGAGGTCCGTACCCTGCAGCAGCTTGAGCCACGTCTCGATGCGCAAGAGCCCCAGCCCGTCGAGCCGGCCGAAGGCCTGGGCCGCGAATTGCTGCACGCGCGCGTCGGCATGCTCAAACAGCGGGATCAGCCGCTGGGGCATCAGCGACGGCACCAGCGCGTCGTGGTGGGCTTTGATCATCTCGATCGCCCACTGCCGAACCAGGCTGCTGCGGGCCTCGGCGAGCAGGCCGATCAATACGTCAAACGCCTCGGTCTGCCGCCAGAGCTCCCGGTGGTACGGCGCGGGCGTCAGTTCGCCGAGCGTGTGACCTTCTTGCAGCCTGCAGTAGGCGTTGGTGAACGTCAACGCCGGGTGCTTTCCGAAGCAGATATGCATCAGCGCCCAGTTGTCGATGAGGTTTTCGCCGGCCGTGAAGTCGTCATCGCGATAGCGACGAAGCGCGTGCGACACGCCGGGCACATAACGCTCCGGCTGCATGAACCCGAGCCTGCGGAAATACCGCCAGGCCCGTCGGCGGAGGTAGTGCCGCGTCGCGTAGCTGAACAGGCGGTTGCCCGCTTTGTTGCGGACCGCGCGGATCGGCACTTCGATCATCTCGCCGGTGAAGGGGTTGCGAACTTCTCGCGACGACGCGGGTGTCTCAGCGTGCGTGTAGTTGCGCGGCGCGTGCAGCGCTTCCTCGACCCACGCCTGCCTCGTCCGCCAGTCGTAGCGCTGCATTCGTCTGCGCTCGCGCCGGACCAGCCGGTCAAACCCGACCATGCACCAGGCGACAGCCTCGTCGTCCCGCGCTTCTTCGTAGTGCCTGAACAAACGCTTAACCACGACCTCGTGCCCCGGCGAGTTCAGCGGCTGATCGAAGTAAACCCCCACCTGCTCACGCGCCCAGTCGCCCGGCGTCTGCTTCCACTTATCAACAAAGGACGCCAACTTCTTGGGCGAGTGAAACCCGCGGAACGCCTCGACAAACCCCGCGTCGCGAGCAGCGAACAGCTCGTCGAGCAGGATCTTCGAAGGCGGTGGCGAAGAGTCGGTCAATCGATGCCCCTGGACAGCCGGAACCCCGATACGTGAAATGGCGGTCCGAATCGTATCAAAACTCATGGCGAGTGTCACGCAACATTTCGAAAGATGACGCTCGGCTATAGCGCATCGTCACTGTCCGATCGCTTGACGGCGATGTCATTTGAAGCGGCCCACTGGGCGACGTCCTGTTTGTTGATCGCCGCGGCCATGAGGTCGGGGAAGAGTTCGGGTGTGCAGCAGAACGCCGGGGCCCCCAGGGCCGAGAGCTTGGCGGCGATGGCATGGTCGTAGGCGGGCGAGCCCTCGTCGCTGAGCGCCAGCAGCGTGATGAAGCGGACGCCAGAGCCGATCATCGCCGCGGCCCGCTTGATCAGCTCCGCTTCGACACCGCCTTCATAGAGATCGCTGATGAGGATGAAGATCGTCTCGGTCGGGTTGTCGATCAGGCCCTGGCAATAGCCGACGGCCCGGTTGATGTCGGTGCCCCCGCCGAGCTGCGTCGAGAAGAGCACCTCGACCGGGTCATCGAGCTCTTGGGTCAGGTCGACGACCGCGGTGTCGAACACGACGAGCTGGGTCTGCACCGCGGGGATCGACGCCATGACCGCGCCCAGGATGCCCGAGTAGACGACCGACGCCGCCATCGAGCCGGACTGGTCGACGCAGAGGATGACCTTCCGCAGCGCGGACTGTTTTCGGCCAAAGCCGATGCGCGTCTCGGGGATGATCGTCTGGTAGTCCGGCTGGTAGTGTCGGAGGTTCGCGCGGATCGTGCGGGGCCAGTTGATCTCGTTGTGCTTCGGCCGGCGGTTGCGTGCCGAGCGGTTGAGCGCGCCGGTGATGGCCTGCCGCATCGGCGCATCGAGCTTGCGTGTGAGTTCATCGACGACCTTGGCAACGACCAGCCGCGCCGTTTCCTTTGTTTTTGCAGGGATGATGCCGCGCAGGGAGAGGAGCGTCGCGATCAGGTGTACATCCGGCTCGATCGCCTCGAGCATCTCCGGCTCGGTGAGCATCTGCGTGAGGTTCAGGCGGTCCAGCGCGTCGCGCTGCATGACCTGCACGACCTGCTTGGGGAAGTATTTGCGGATGTCGCCCAGCCAGCGCGGGACGTTGGGGCTGGACCCGCCGAGCCCGCCGCGGCGCTGCGCGTCGTAGAGCGCGCCCAGCGCCTTGTCCATCTCCAGGTCGTCGCCTAAGAGCGGGATGCCGATGCCGTCGGCCTGGTCCGAGCCGAGCACGAGCCGCCAGCGCCGCTGTCTTTCCTGCTCGTCACTCATCGTTTGTCTCCGCCGAGGATCATCTTCAGCACGGGCAACACCTTGTCTGCGCGTTGTTGGTTAAAGCCGGTGGGTGCTCGTGGGCTTGCCTTTGGAGCGGAACCCGTGACAGTCCGCTTGACACGCTCGCCCATCTGTCTGCGCTCGGGTACCGCGAACGTCGAGAACGTACGCCGAAGTAGCGGCAGGTTCTCCGTGAACTGATCGGCGTTGAGCGACACCAGCCAGCGATCGATCACCGACCAGAGGTTCTCATCGTGGATGAGGATCAGGCCAGAGCCCGCAAGGAAGCCCTCGATCCACATCGCGGCCTGTGTGCGGTCAACCCCGTGCGACAGCGCGAGGCCCAGCCGATTGGCCGTGTCGCTCGGTGCGATGCGTCCGGCGTCGTGCAGGAGTCGCACCGTCTGCCCCGCGAGCATCGGGTGCGAGGTCGTCTGGTCCGCGATGCGCTGGAGCGTCTCGAACCAAGGGTCCGACAGCGTGTCGCGTTCGAGCAGTTGGATCGCGCTGTGCGTGTCCCTGATCTGGTTGTAGACCGCTTGGGCCGCTTCGTCGGCGAGTGATACGCACGCCAGGTGCAGGCCGACGCAGACCCGCGCAGCGATGCCTGCGATGACGCCGTCGACAAGACGCGCGTCGGTCTGTCGCACGTTGCCGTAGCGTGCGACCTTGGCCAGCGACGGCAACGCCTGCATGAGTTCGCTGACATCACTGCCTGTCGCCGAGCGGCGCTGGATCGCGCCGACGAGTTGATC
>JBGSTE010000718.1:0-1755 GCA_041736655.1 Phycisphaeraceae bacterium
TCGCGGGCCGGTGATGTGGCGGCTGCTGGACCGGATCCGACAGGCGGGGGTGCGGGATATCCGATTGCCGAAACTTGATGGCGGCTGATGCGTCTAATCGCAAGGACGTTGACTGAAAAGTTGAAACAGCCGGAGACCTACGGGCTCCGGACAAGAGAACAAGCGGCGTGTCGTGACCATCCAACTGCTTACGCGTCCGGAGCCCGTACGTCTCCGGCTATGGCCCAAGACATCATGAAAACCCAACGCGACAACCTGGTGCTGATCGGAGCGTTTGCGGCAGCGGTGGGGCTGCACGCGGCGGTGCTGCCGTTCGTCGGCGCGGCGGTGGGGGAGGCGGACGCGGGTCCTAATTTTGATGTTGTCGTCAATCAATTCAGTACGCAAGCTATTGCTAAGGCCGACCAAAGCATTGACATAACTGTCAATGTCTCAGTGATGGAGAGCGGTCACGACTCGAAGTTCATGCGATTTGATCGTGAAGATTCGATCCTGCTATCTCGCGATCGAGTTGTCTCAGAAGATGACCAAGAGCTTTGGCAGTCACACATATTCGGTTCAATGAAGCCAGATAACGTGTGGCCGATACCTCCGATTAAGTTGCCCGCTAATGCCGACGGCCCCTACTGGCTGATCTATCAAGCCGACGTTAACGAACAGGTCCCCGACAAAGACCGCTCCAATAACACCCGGGCCGTCCCCCTCTTCATCGACGGCCCCCAATCGCCCGAACTTGCGATCGAATCCTTCTACGCTCCCGACCACGCAATCGTCGGCGGTGCGATTCTCCTTGATTACACAGTCAAAAACGTCGGCCAAGGCTGGGCGGCAAAACCTGACGCGTTCGATTCGTCCGCAACGCCGCACTGGACCGACCGCGTCTATCTCTCGCTCAACGAGCAACTCGACGAATCCGACTTCGAGCTGCGCGCAATCGAACGCAGCACCCCGCTTAAGCCCGGCGACGGCTACCGGCACGAACAACTGCAAGTCGCCATCCCGCGCGGCGTAACGGGCAGGCTCTACCTCATCATCGCCGCAGATAGCGACCAGGTCCTCGATCAGCCGGGCTTTACCGCAGGATTGTCGGTGCGAGCGATCGAACTTGTCGACGCCGGCGGGCCGGACCTCATCGTCGCTGCGATCGCCAGGCCCGATCGGCTGGTGATCAACCGGCCCGCATCGATCGCGTTTTCCATCGCGAACCTCGGCAGCTCGGCCACGCCCGACCACACATGGGTCGACGGCCTGTACCTCTCACGCGATGAAACACTCGATAATCAGGACCTGCCCATCGTCCAGTCACCCGCTCCGCGAGTCCTGTCATCGCGTGATCGCTATGAATCGCTGGCAGAGGTGAAGCTGCCCGAGTCGGTCGAGCCCGGCCCTTGGTTCCTGATTGTGAAGGCGGACGCAGAAGATGCAATGGTTGAGCCGGCCTTTGAGGGCAATAACACGCTGGCGGTGCCGGTGATGGTGCTGACCGAGGCCCAGGCCGACGCGGAGATTCAGCTCGGTGCGCCCGATCGGCCAGAGCGCTTGGTCGTGCAGTGGATCGAGCACGATCGGCTCGAAGAGCACCGTGCGGCGCTCTCGCGAACGACCCAGCCGGCCCTGCAGGATAAAGCCGACCCGACGCCCGACGCGCCGCTCGTCTTCTTCCCCAAGCCGCCAGCGGTAGCGCAGAACAACACCAACCCCGCCGGCGACCCGGCCAATCCGCAGCGACCCATCGACCCCACAACGAAACAGGAC
>JBGSTE010000037.1:0-1609 GCA_041736655.1 Phycisphaeraceae bacterium
GGCGCAACTTGCCGCCGATCGCGCCGCGGACGTGCCCCGTCCCAAGGGGCCCACCTCGCTGATCCTCACCCCGACGCGCGAGCTGGCGATCCAGGTCGCCGACGCCTTCGCCAAGTACGCCCGCAAGCTGCCGAAGATCAAGGCCCTGGCGGTCTATGGCGGGGCCGAGTTCCGTGGCCAGGCCGTCGCGCTAAAGCAAGGCGTCGATATCGTCGTCGGCACGCCCGGCCGGATCATGGACCACATGCGCCGCGAAACCCTTGACGTCAGCAACATCCGCACGCTCGTGCTTGATGAGGCGGACGAAATGCTCCGCATGGGATTTGTCGACGATGTCGAGTGGGTACTCAGCGAGACACCGCCGACCCGACAGGTCGCGCTCTTCTCCGCGACGATGCCCAACGAAATCCGCAAGATCGCAGAACGGCAGCTCAATGATCCGGTGCGCATCCAGGTCCAGGGCGGCGGCAAGGCGGCGGACACGGTGCGTCAGCGTTACTGGCGTGTTGAAGGCATGACGAAAGTCGAAGCGCTTTGTCGCTTGCTGGCCGTTGAGCCGGTGGACGCGGCGCTGGTGTTTGTCCGCACGCGTGATGCCGCTGCGGGCCTGGCGCGGATGCTTGAAGACGCCGGCTACCCCGCCGCCGCGCTCTCGGGCGATATCGCTCAGAGCCAGCGTGAGCGAACCATCGACGCGCTGCGACAAGGCAAGCTCAAGCTCGTCGTCGCTACCGACGTGGCGGCCCGCGGCATCGACGTCAAGAGCATTTCGCACGTCTTTAACTACGATGTCCCGGAAGATACCGAGGCCTACATCCACCGCATCGGACGCACCGGCCGCGCCGGCCGCACCGGCGAGACGATCCTCTTTGTCGAGAACCGTCAACGGCGACTACTGACCAACATCGAACGCGCCACCGGCAAGCCCATCGAAAAGATGGACATGCCCAGCGCCGAAGACATCCACAACCTGCAACTGCAGCGCTTCGGCCAGCAGCTCAAGGAACGCCTGGCCTTCAAGGGCGATACGCCCAAGCCCGCCGCGCTCCGCGGCTTCATCGAACAGATCTGCCTCGATACCGGCCGCGATGCGATCGATGTCGCCGCTTACCTCGTCGGCACCGCCATGAAAGTCGCGCAAGCCGCGCCCCAGTCCGATGAAGCCCCGAAGAAGACCACGCGTGCATCGACGAGCTCCCCCACCGACCGATTCGATCGGCCAGAGCGCAGCGAACGACCCACCTCAAGCCGGCCCTTCTCAGGCAGGACCCAGAGCTACCGCGTCGAAGTCGGACTTGCACAGGGCGTCCTGCCCGGCAACCTCGTCGGCGCTATCGCCAACGAAGCGGGCATCGACGGCAAAGTCATCGGCAGCATCAAAATCTTCGAGAACCACAGCACCGTCGAACTGCCCGATGACCTGCCCGAAGACATCATCGCGCTCCTGCAGAACACCGTCGTCCGCGGTAAGCCGCTGCGCATCCGCCTCAATAACCGCCCCGGCACCTGGGCCGCGACTCCCCGGCCCGCAGACAAGCCCAAGCCACCAACCGCGCACGCGCTGCCGGCGCCCGTGAAAAAGTCCACGCACCGCAAGGGCAAGTCCAGC
>JBGSTE010000049.1:0-6312 GCA_041736655.1 Phycisphaeraceae bacterium
TCGTCGATGGTCCAGTCCATCGCCGCCGCTGCGGAAGAACAGTCCGCTGCGAGTGAAGAAGTCAGCCGCAACATCGAGCAGATCGCCGCAGTGACCCGCCAGACCAGCGAAGGCACCAACCAGGCCGCCGCCGCCGCGACGACGTTGTCACGACAGGCCGAGAACCTGTACTTAAAGCTGCAAAGCTTCAAGACTCAAGCGGACAGTCGAAAGTTGTAACTTCAGTAGTTTGGTAAACAACTGGATTCAGAAGACACTACGCGAGTAGACGGTGACTTGAGTCTCGCATTCAACTGTATGCCAGGAACTACGAGAATAGGCCACGAACTGTAATGTATGATGTGTAATACGAAATGCATTACAGCATGTATGGCCCAGCGGGTAGTGACCTGCTACGTGGCGCTCGGACTATGATGAGTCGCGTAACCACGCACGAAAGCCCGCCGGTCGGGATCGCATATTTGTGATGAAATTCACGGTGCAATGAGGCTCTGGACGGTGGCCATGCGCACTTGGCGATGAAGAAGTCGCAATGGACGAGTAGGCCGAGCTTTAGCCCGGCAAGTTTTGTGATATAGATCCTGCATGGTTGAAGCCATGCCGATGGCTGCTCTTAAGGTGACACTGGCTTTCGCTTCATGCTCTGATATCTGGCAGATTGTCAATTTGGCCCTGGGTGCCGGCGTGGAGGTTACAGCACGTTGCTGTCGGGGGCGCTGTGGTCATTGAGTCGGCGTGGTATGATGGTTTTTCGCAGGCCTGTGGAAGAAGATTGGGTTTAGGTGGGCGTTTTTTAGGTTGGATGAAGATGAAGCTATTACTCTGCCACAATTATTATCAGCAGCGTGGCGGGGAGGATGAGTCCTTTGAGGCGGAGGCGGAGCTGCTTTCGCGGCATGGCCACGAGGTGATTCGGTACACCCGGCATAACGACGACATCAAGGGTCGTACGCAGCTATCGATCGCGGGTCAGACGCTGTGGAGTCGGTCGGCGCATCGTGAGCTGCTGGAGCTGATTGAGCGTGAGAGGCCGGCGGTGATGATGTGTACGAACATTTTTCCGATGCTTTCGCCATCGATTTATGAGGCGGCGCACCGGATGGGTGTTGCGGTGATTCAGCAGTTGCGGAATTATCGCGCGTTTTGTGTCAACGGATTGTTTCTACGGGAGCAGGAGGTTTGTCAGGAATGCCTGGGCAAGGCGTTTGCGTGGAAGGGCGTGCGTTACGGGTGCTATCGTGACAGCCGGCTGGCGAGCCTGGTGGTGGCGGGGTGGCAGCAGACGTTTCGTTACTCGGCGATCAGGCGTGGCAACGTGGATCTGTTTCTGACGCCGTCGCACTATACGCGCGATCAGTTTGTGGCCGGGGGGTTTGATGCGGAACGTGTGATGGTTCGGCCGAACGTGACGAGCCGGGTGGCGGGTTCGACGCCCTCGGCCGGTGGGGGCTTTGCTTTGTACGCGGGCCGGCTGTCGGAGGAGAAAGGGATCGGCACGGTGTGTGAAGCGTGGGAAGTGCTGGCAAAAGAAGGGATTTCGCTGCGTGTGATCGGCGACGGGCCGGAGGCGCCGCGGGTCCAGCGGTCGGCGGATCGTGGCGATTTGACGTGGCTGGGCAGGCTTCCGCGTGATCAGACGCAGGCGATGATGGCTCAGGCGTCGGTGGTGATCGTTCCGTCGATCTGCCCGGAGACGTTTGGTCGGTCGGCGGTGGAGGCTTACGCGGCGGGTACGCCGGTGATCGTGGCGGACATCGGCGGCCTGCCGGAGGTGGTTGAGGATGGGCAGACGGGGTATCGTTTTAAACCCGGCGATGCGGTGGATCTGGCGTCGAAAGTCCGGCGGTTTTACGATCAGCCGAGCCTGGCGGGTCGGATGGGTCTGGCGGCACAGGCGTTGTATGAATCGATGTATACGAGCGACCGGATCTATGCACAGATGCTGACGATTTTTGAGCGTGCGTTGGAGCTGGCGCGGGTGCTGGGGTGATCGCAAAACTTTAGAGCAGATTTAGTTATTACGTAGTGCTGTGCCTTACTCCCCCATCTTTGTGGAGTCTTACGCATCCCACTTCATTCTCGTGTGTCTGCACCTGTCATAGTTACTAAGCAACGCCCGGGGGTCACGTGATGACACGTTTACGATCGGGTAAGGCATGGTTGGTCACGAACGAATTTCCATAACTCGACCCCCGCGTGTTACGCGGCGGCTAACGATGCATGCTCACAGTTGAATATGCAAAGAAAGCAAATAAAATCTTGGTTGATTTCACGCCCGACCCTCACCCCAGCCCTCTCCCTAAGAGGGAGAGGGAGCAAGTCCGATAGACAGACTTGACCACGTTTTTGTTACTCTGCTTTTGACCACGGCTTTGTTTTGGGGTTGCCGTAGGGTTTGAGGGGTTCGCGTGAATCGGTGTCGATGGATTGGAGTAGTTCTTTGAAGCGTTTGGGGTCGGGTTCACGCAGGAATGTGTTGTCGGTGGTGATGATTTTTTCGAAGCCACCGCCGTCCCACCAGGGGTTGGGCTTGTTTTGATTGTTGGTCCAGTCGCTGTAGTTGTTGGCGAGGGTGATGGTTCCGCCGGGCTGTTTGCTCTGGTTCCAGACGTAGATGCCGACGTTGGAGACGTTGGAGGTTTGGCCAAGGACTTTGTTGTTTCGGACGGTGATGTGGTCTCCGCCGGCGACGCCGATGCCGACCTGTCCGGGGCTGATGAGGAGGTTGTCTTCGCAGAGGATGTGCTGTCCGCCGCCGTCGCCGAGCATGATGCCCGAGCCTGAGTCGCTCATGTCTTTGCTGGCGTGTTTCGGGTCGCCGAGGATGGTATTGTGAGCGATGATGATGGGGTCGTCGGGCTCTCCCTGCGAGCGGAAGATGCTGATGGCGTCTTCGGGTTTACTTTGCTCATGGTGATTGATGACGAGGTTGTGGGTGATGCGGTTGCCTTTGCCGGTGACTTTGTCGAACTGGACCATTTGTCCGCGTGGCATGGGGCCTTGGACGTCGTGGACGTTGTTGCCGACGAACTGGATGCCGGTGGCCTTGTGGGCGTAGAGGGCGGAGGCGACGCGTTCGATGCGGTTGCCCTGGACGAGGATGTCCGAGCCGGCGTCGACGGTGACGGCGGGGCGGTCGCTGTCGTGGATCCAGGAGTTGACGATCTTGATATTTGAGCAGTTGATGAGTTCGATGGAGCGGAGGTTGCACTGGTCGATGGTGATGTCTTTGCAGTTGGTCAGTTGGATGGAGGGTGATTGGTCGAGGGTCAGGCCAGCGATGAGCTTGTCTTGTTGATCGCGGAGGACGATGGGTTTGGTGGTTTGGGTTGTGTTGCTTGCGGGGTTTGGTGGGTTATGCTTCTGCGGCGTATCGGTCGGCGCTGGTTGAGCGAAAGAAAGGCTGATGGCAAGGGCGATCAGGATGATCGGGCTCATCCAGATTAACAGTTGGAAACGGGCAAACCGGGACCTTGGGCACTTTGGGAAGTTGTTTGCCATGGCGTGGGTCCAAAGGAGAAGGCGTATCGAGGCGTTGTGCGTTATTTTCCTGTTTTGACGGGTCGGAGGGTGTTTACTTGCCTGCCTTGGTTCAATATACTTCGTGACTTACGGCCAGGAGGGGTGAGGATGAGAAAAGCCCCTGCCTTCACAAGTATGTGAGCACACCTGATGTGGGGAACCCCTGCGTCGTGATCGGGAGAGCCCGGTCCGCACGCGGCGTTGTTGGTTGATCGTTAGAAGCGGGCGGGTGAGTCGTCTCACGCACGTCATCGACGCGATTGATTGGACAGCCGTGACATGGAGAGTGGGTTTGCTCGTCTGCTGGATGGAGGCGGGTGGTTTGCCCGGTGGCGGTAAGGCCTGTGGCTGTGCGGGCTGTGGTGAAGAAGCGAGCCGTGAACGAAGCGGCCAGTGAGTTTTAAGCAATGAGTACAACGAATCAAACACGCACCGCCAAGCCGCTCACTGAATTGAGGCGGACGACGCGGGAGGACCTTCGGCTGCACCGCGTTTTGGAGCGCGAGCGGTCGCGGGTGGATCGGCAGGGCGGGCAGATCACGCTGGTGGTGTTTCACTTTGATCGGCCGGTGCGTTGGCCCAGTCGAAAGATGAAGCGTCTGATGCTGGCGTTGGACAGCCGATCACGGATTACCGATGAGATCGGTCGTCTGGATCAGTCGCGGGCCTTTGCGCTGTTGCCGGGGACCGAGCCCTGGGGCGGTCGTCGGCTGGCGGAGGACGTGGTGACGAAGATGGCGGGCTGGGGCGTGAAGGTTGATTATGCGCTGTTCCGTTATGCGTCGGCTCGTCCCAAGCGATCGGTGGATCGCGATGAAGATGACCATGACGATCAGGGCGGCGAGCGTCGGGGCGGGCAGCGATTGCTGGACAGGTTGCCGGCGAAAATGGCCGACCGCGAGCCGGTGGGGGCTGGGACGGCTGACGCGGCGCATTGTCTGGTGGCGCATTTTTCGCATCGTCTGCCGTGGTGGAAGCGTGGGATGGACATCGCGTTTTCGCTGGTGGGTTTGATGTTGCTTTCGCCGGTGTTGTTGACGGTGGCGATGTTGATCAAGCTGGATTCGCGCGGGCCGGTGTTCTTCAAGCAGGAGCGCATGGGCGTGGGTCGCAGCCGGTTTGTGATGTGGAAGTTCCGGACGATGGTGGTGAACGCGGCGGCGCTGCGTGATTCGCTGATGGAGCTCAACGAGCAGGACGGGCCGGCGTTTAAGATCACCTCCGACCCGCGGGTGACGCGTGTTGGCCGGCTGCTGCGGTGTACGAGCATCGATGAGTTGCCGCAGTTGATCAACGTGCTGCGTGGGGAGATGACGCTGGTGGGGCCTCGGCCGTTGCCGGTGTTCGAGGCCCAGGCGTGCGAGTCGTGGCAGGACCGTCGACACACGGTGCACCCGGGCTTGACGTGCATCTGGCAGGTCAATGGCCGATCGCGTGTGAGCTTTGACGAGTGGTCGCGGATGGACGTGTGCTATACCCGGCGGATCTCGCTGTGGCGTGATCTGAAGATCCTGCTGATGACGATCCCCGCGGTCATCAAGCAGGACGGTGCCCATTAACGAGAGCCCACATGCTCAATTTCCATCCGACAAGTTCATTGCCGTCGCAGCCCGCTGACGCTACGCCGGCGGCCGATGTGATCCGTCGCTCGGCGGGCGATCCGCAGAGCCAGCGGCAGATCCTCGGTGTGCAGGTCAATGCGCTGGAGCCGATTGAGGCGTTTAACATCATCACGGACATGGTCAAGGCCGGTGAATCGGGCCGGGCCGCGTTCATGCCCGTGCACAGCTTGATCACGGCGGTGCGTGAGCCGGCGTTTGCCAAGGTGATCGCGGACTTTACGCTGGTGCTGCCCGATGGTCAGCCGGTGCGGTGGCTCTTAAACCTTCGGCACAAGACGAAGCTGGTCAAGCGTGTGTACGGCCCGGCGATGATGTGGCGCTTATGCGAGTGGGCCAGCCAGGAGCGGGTACCGATCTATCTCTATGGCGGTCGGCCGGAGGTGCTGCCGCGGCTCGTCAGCGCGCTGCGTGAAGCGTTTGGCGAAATCGACATCGCCGGCTACGAGTCGCCGCCGTTTGCGCCGCTGACGGATGAACAGGTTGCTGAAGCGGCCGATCGCATGAACGCGTCCGGTGCCCGGCTGGTGTTCATCGGGCTTGGGTGTCCCAAGCAGGAGGTCCTGGCCGACCGCTTCAAGGACAAGGTCAAGGGGATTCAACTCTGCGTGGGCGCGGCTTTTGACTTTCATGCCGGGGCGGTGTCGATGGCTCCGCGCTGGATGCAGCAGCGCGGGCTCGAGTGGTTGTACCGGCTGTTCAAAGAGCCGCGGCGGCTCTGGCGCCGGTACCTGGTGACCAACACGCTGTTCCTGCTCTTGTGTGGCAAGGAAATGATCATGCCCAGGCGCGGGGTGGCCTCGTCGTGACGGCCGGCCCCGCCGAGCACGGCTTACGCGCAGCCCCGCGGCAAGCCCGGTGGTGGCTCTCGCGCGGGTTCTGGGCGCTCATGGATCAGGGACTCTTCGCCGGGGCAAACTTTGTCATCCACGTCCTCCTGGCCCGACAACTCAGCGAAGCGGACTACGGCGCCTTCGCCTCGGCCTTTGCGATCTTTCTGCTGCTGGGCACGGTGCACTCGTCCTTCCTGACCGAGCCGATGATGGTCTTTGGCTCAGGCCGATTTGAAAAACGCCTCACCCCTTATCTCAACTGGCTGCTCAGCAGTCACCTGAAACTGACGCTCTTCTTCGGCGCGGTCCTGGCTGTGATCAGCCTCGGCGCGTGGGCG
>JBGSTE010000072.1:0-1663 GCA_041736655.1 Phycisphaeraceae bacterium
GCGTGTCGCGGCGCGCATGGTCGATGCGCAGGCGCCGGGCCTGGCTCGGCTGCTCGGTGAGTTGGCCGGGGCGTTGTACGGCCCGGGCGACTGGCAACAGCGGGCGCTGATGTGGGTCGGCCGACTTCGCCTGATCACGCAAGCGTATCGCCGGATCGCGTCGCTACCCGAAGCCATGCAGGACGAGGTGCGGGCGGCGGTCGGGTTTACGCAGTCCACGGACGAGTTGCTGTTAAAGGATGGCTTGGCCGGTGTCTGGCAGGTTGTCGGGCAGGTCAACGAGGACGATGGCCGGCTGCAGTCGCAGCGGACCTGGCTTTGCCACGTGGAATCGGGCCGGCCCGCCATGGTGCTCGCGTTTGCGGCGGGTCATCGGCCGATCGACTCGGGCCTGGTGGTGGGGACACAGTTCGCAGGAGAGCTGGTGTTTTATCCCGGTTCGCTGGCGCTTCGCGCGATCGTCAAGCACAAGGCAGAGCCGGTTGTGTTCGACACGTTGCGTGGCGAGCCGATCGTGTCGGCGCTCGATGGCTACGCGGATGCATTATCGCGTTGCCCGTGGCTGGAGCGCTATCCGCTTGCGCTCTCTGGCGTGGTGCCGGTGCCTGACGAGTCCGAGGGTACGTCGGGATGGTGTCTGGCCAATGAAGCGGGCGATCGCGTTCGGCTCTCGCCGAGGTTTAGCCAGGCGTGGATGCTACGTGCGATCAGCGGTGGCCGGCCAGTGACGGTCTTTGGTGAGTGGGACGGCCAGTCGCTTGATGCGATGAGTGTCTGGGACGGGCAGCGGTTGATTGTTCTTTCCGAGGTTCAGGGGGCCGGGAATTTGTCCCGGGTTGCGTGATGTCTATCGTCGATGCCGATCATCCGGGGGTTCAGTGGGACAACGCCGTGAAGGCCGCGATGGTCGGCGTGGATCGCGTCGGCTCGGCGTATGCGCCCGGGGGTTTTGCGGTCGATGCGGCAATCGATGCAGGCGCAGATCGGCCGCCCGCCGAGGTGCTGCTTGATCGCGTCGCGGCGATGTCGGTCTATGTGACGGCGGGCTCGGCGCTTGAAGTTGTTGAGGTCGTGTTTGATCCGGTTGACGATGACCTTGAGCCCTGCGGCGAACAAGCAGCGTCGCTGCTCTACACGGTCCTGCAAGGCGGCAACGCGGCGCTGCTTGATGCGTGGTGCCATCTGGCGGGCGAGCACGGCCAGCGTGTGCCGAGCGCGCTCCTTGCGGCGGTACTCGATATCGCAGTCAAGGGTAAGACCGGGCGTTTGTCGCATATCGCCGAGGCAATAGGCAGCCGGGGGCGCTGGCTCGCGGCGCAGAACAAGCGATGGTCGGCGTATGGCTCGCTTGGCGTTTGCGAGACGGGGCAGGAAGTGGACTTCGCGTCGCTCAAGGAGCAGTGGGACAACGGGAGCCTGACGCAACGGATTGCCGCGATGCAGGCGATGCGAGCCATCGATGCGGCCGCGGCACGCGAGGCGATGGTCGGCTGCGTATCGAAAGACTCGGCGGCGGACCGCGCAGCGATCATTCAAACCCTGTCTGTCAACTTGTCGGTAGACGATGAAGCGGCGCTGGAGGCCATGCTCGAGGATCGCGCGAGCTCCGTGCGTGACGCGGCGGCGGACCTGCTGTCGTTGATCCCGCGGTCGGCGCTGTCGC
>JBGSTE010000116.1:0-5854 GCA_041736655.1 Phycisphaeraceae bacterium
GCGACCATCCCCGTCGTGGCCGACTTTAAGACCAAGCTCGGCCTGGACACCCAGCTCATCGGCTTTGGCCTGAATTCCGACGCGATCCACAGCCCCAACGAGCACTTCGCGCTGGACCGCTTCCTGCTCGGCTGCAAATGCCACGCCGCCCTGCTCGCGTCGCTGGGACAGGAACGCAATTAAGCAGTGAAATCAAGTTTCTCGGGAGGGCGAGGCTCCTGCCGAGCCGCAAATGATAGAAAACTCACGGCTCGGCAGGAGTCTCGCACTCCCGTCCCGCGTCTATAAACCGCCAACAATTACCATTGCGCCTCAACCAACCGGGGGTACAATGCCGCAACCCCCGGCCGAGTTCGCGGTAGCTGAACGACGCCGACTTTTTCCAACACGCTTACGGAACCCCCTCATGCGACGCTTTGCCACCACCGCCCTTGCCGTCCTGCTTCTGACTTCTTCCGCGCTGGGTCAAAAGGTTGATCTGCGCGGCCCCGCGCCCAAGGCCGACCAAACCCTGGCCACCACCGTCGATACCCAGAGCGAACAGGGCACGCTCAGCATGCTCGTTCAGGGCCAGGCCATCGACGGCACCATGGCAACTCAGTCGCACCAACTGGCCCAAACCAAGATCCTCGAAGTCAAGGACGGGCAGGCGACTAAAATCGAAACGACCTTCGTCGAGTACAAGACCACCAACAAGATGGTCATGTTTGGCCAGGAACAGGTTCAGGACGACACCAACCTGCAGGGCATGGTCCTCACGCAGACCCTGACCGACAACGGCTGGGAGACCACGACCAAAGGCGGAGCGCTCCCGCCCGAAGCGGGCGAGCTGCTGAAGAAGGCGGCTTACGTCGATCCGCGCGAAGCCTTCCCTGCTGAAGCGGTTGGGGCCGGCCACACCTGGAAACTCAAGGACGACCAGATCGCCGCGTTCATGGGCCAGAACGCTATGCCCGGCACCAAGTTCAAGGGCGAGATCGCCTTCAAGCTCGTCGAAGTCAAAGCCATCGACGGCGTCAACATCGCGGTGATCGAGTACGACATGGACGGCGCGTTCGTGATGGATATGGCCCCGCAGGGCATGCAGATGGATATCAACATCAACATGAAGGGCAAAGGCCTGGTCGAACGCAACCTCACCAACTACACGAACACCAGCGTCTTCGAAGGCGACATGAAAATGACCATGATGATGTCCGCCCAGGGCCAGGTCCTGATGAACATGTCCGCCAAGATGCCCATCAAGACCGAATCGACTCAGGAAGTGAAGTAAACCAGCGAGATTCACAACACTCAAGCAGAATAAACCCCGTCTACAAAGACGGGGTTTTTCATTTTTTTAACTCCGTCGCGCATCTGAAGTTTAACGCCCAGTCTTCTCCGCTTTCTTGACGAACTTCTTGCGCAGCTTCATGAAGTTCTTGTCCTGCCCAAGCTGGGGGGCCAGATCGATGGCTCTATCAATCACCGCAGCCAGGTCCTGAAACCGGCCGAGCGCTTCGAGCGGGGCCGCCTGTGCAAGCAGCAACTGAACATCGTCAGGCTCAAGCTCACAGGCACGCTCGATCAGCGCCAGGGCCGGCCCGGGCTGACCGACTCGCATCTGGTGCTCGGACATCAACACATACGGCAAGACCTCGCCCGGCTCGGCCTCATTCGCCAAACGGTAGGCCTCGAACGCAGCGGACGCATCGCCACGAAGCTGCGCGTAGGTGCCCTTCACGATGCTGTGTTCGTAACGCGCCGGCTCGTTGTCCAGGAGGCCAACCAACTCGGGGATCTCCTGCTCAAAACCCGCGCAGTAGAGCAGGTCGACCGCTTCGACCAGGAACGGGGCGTTGTACTGCTGGCCGCCGTCGTCGGGCGCGATAAACATCCGCCGGCCTTCGCTGGCCGCCAGAACGCAGGGCTGCATCAACGCCTCGACACGCTGGTACAAGACACCCACCTGTGTCTGCGGGACATGGCTGCCCATGTTGCAGTGTGGGCATTCCTTCATCACCCGCGCGGGTTTACCCAGCGGGAACAACGGGATGAAGTACACATGCCCGAACTTCCGCCCGTCGTAGCTGCGGTGCTTGCCGTACTTGCCGCAGTGCGGACACTCGCCAAAGCCTTGGACGAGGTTCTTCTTGCCGTACATCCGGCTGCCGTAGATGATCATGTGAAGACTCCCCGACAGACGCGAAAGGATTCATTGTCCGTTCCTGGCATTGGCCATCCAATACGACTCAACATACCACTTGCCGTCGATCAGGTAAAAGCGCGTCGGCTCTTTGATATTGCCATCGCCCATGGCCCAGGACCAGGTCACGGTGAAGCTCACCCCACCCTCTTCTTCCTGTAAATGCACCTGGCTGGCGCTGAAGGGGTAGTACAAGGGGTAAGGCTCACTGTCCAGCACGCGATACAGTTCAATACCCTGTGCGATCAGCGCCGGCCAATCGGTCTGATCGGGGAACCGATCGGACAGTTCCATATAGAACGGGATATCCGAAAGGGGTTTGAATTTGAAACCTTTATCGATCCCTGTCCGATCGAAACCGAATTGATCCAGCAAGGCGTAGATATCCTTGATGTGCTCGCCTGCCTTTTGATGGGTCAGCAGACGGCGCGCCAGGATCGCCGCCTCGTACTGCCGTGCTTGCGGCGTGAGCGTCTGCACAAAGGCCTGCACCGCTTCTTTGCGCTTCTCAGGCACATTGCGAATCTCCGAATGCTCCGACTGGCTGTGACCCCGGCCGTTGAACGTGACCTGCGATGCGGCGATCAACGCTGCCGGGTTCAGGTGCGGGTCGATGTTCTCGATGAAGAGATCACGCGGCGATGCGCCCTCGGCCTTGAGAATCGTTGACTCCCACTCCAGCCACTGACGGCTTTCGGTCTGCGGGTTGCCCCATGGCAACGTCAAAGGCAGTTCGAGCACGTCCCAGTTGTCGTCATACTCGGGGTGGTACCCCAGCAGGACTTCCGCGGACATCTTGTTTTCATCGAAGTAGTAGACCGAGTACCAGCCGTCCTCTTCCAGCACAAACTCGGGCGTCAGCGTCTGACACACCTTGAGGTCTTTGAGCAGGTCGGGCATGATGCCCTTTTCAAATTCGTCGTACATCGTCTGCAGCGATTTCTTCTCGGGAAAGGTGAAGTTATGCACCTCGACCTTGCTGACCGTGTCGTATTCGATATAGCGTTCAAAAAACAACGGCGTCTCTTGCGATTCGAGAAGGTAAATCATGTCATCAAGGTTGTCCTTGAGCAGTTCTTCCTTGGTCATCTCCTGTGGCGTCTTATCCCGCACCGGGGGCGGGTTCGATGCCCCCAACTCCAGACCCTTGGAATCATCATTGCTAGACCCGCAGCCCGTTTGCAGGAGAACCGCAAAGAATCCAGGAGCAAGGCAACGTGTGATTTTCATGTTAGTCACCCGGGTTTACTTGGTTGATGTGGCGTTGACGGTGTGTTCAGTTTCCACGATCAGCGCCTGAAATTCAACAGGCTCAATGCCCGAACAGGTTCCCCTGCATCAGGTAGCCCTTGCGCTCGAAGTAGGACATCGCTTCCTCGGTGCTGCGGAAGACCTTCGTGGCCGTCTCGGTGATGAAGGGGCTTGGGTTCTTCTGCGGGTGCCAGACGACGAAGACCTCCCGGCTGTGGTCGAAGGCGTGCTGCAATTCTCGTTCGACGCCGCTACTTAGCCCCGGCGTGCCGTCGGGCAGTGTCGGCACCAGCGAGACGATCATGTCGCTCTGGCGGACCATCTGGAAGTCGCGCGTATAAATCTGCCCGTCGACATCCTTGGCGATATCCAGCACCTGACGCACCGGGACGCTGAGCGTCTGCCCAGGTTTGAAGGTGCCGGCCTCGGCGTTGATGAAATCTTCCCCGGCCTTGACTGCGTCCAGCGCCGCGTCCAAGAGCAGCTTCTCATCCACATCGCCCGGATCAAACGCGATGAACTGCTTGGCCAGTTCGACGCGGAACTTGTAGCTGCCCGCCTTGACCTCCGGCAGCTTCTCCACGTGCGTCATCGGGCAGCTCGGGTTCACCTTCTTCATGTCCGATTTACAGATCACCCGGTAGCACGTCTCGGTCGTATCCACATGTCGGCCCCTGCTGAGCACGTAAAAACGATTGGGGATGTTCAGCGCCTGCGCGAGCAGCTCGGTGGCCATGATCTCTTCCTCACGCCAGACCATGAGGTCCTTGAGCGTGGCGTCGGAGGTGTAGTCCTGGTGGAGGCGGGCGTGGACGACTTCGATGTTGTCCAGGAGGCAGATGAGCGTGTCGGGGGCGAACTCCTTGAACTGGTCGAAGTCAAAGGCGGCGAAGAGGCCGTGCCGCCAGCGGAAGGTGGCGTGGGTGTTGACGATGACGTGCTTCTGGCCGTGGGCCTGGCGGATGACGTCCTTCATCGCCGCGCGGCGGAGCGATCGCAGCCGGGCCAGGGGCAGGTCGAGGATTCGGCCGGGCCTGACGTCCGGGGCCTCGGCGTACATCATCTGGCCGACGTTGTAGAGGGCGATATCCTCGCCGCGTTCGCCGGCGAAATCGACGACGCGCTGGAGGTATTTTTTCTTTTCAACGCCGACTTGGCCGGTCACGATCGCACGCATGGGCCTGCTCCGTTAGTTCTTGAAGACCGTTGATGATACGAAAAAGGCACCGGGCCAACCGGCGTGACCCCGACGCCCGGTCGTGCTACCATCATGTGCCCGGTGTGGACCCCAAGGAGACTCTGAACATGCAAGGCCCCGTTCCCCTGCTCGCTGCTGACACAGGCGCCATCATCCTCGCGGTGGTGATCGTCATCGCGGTCATCGTCGTCCTGATCATGTTCCTGATCCTGTCCAAGTTCTTTAACCTCTGGCTGCAGGCGAAGGTGTCCGGTGCGCCGGTGTCGTTCTTTGACCTGATCGGGATGTGGTTCCGGAAGGTGAACACGAAGACGATCGTGTATTCACGCATCCAGGCGGTGAAGGCGGGCCTGGAGGTTTCGTCCAACCAGCTCGAAACGCACTACCTGGCGCGTGGCAACGTGCCGCGCGTGATCAACGCGATGATTGCCGCCGACCGCGCGAAGATCGACCTGCCGTGGGACACCGCGTGCGCGATCGACCTGGCGGGCCGTGACATCCTTGAGGCGGTGCAGACGTCGGTCAAGCCCAAGGTGATCGACTGCCCCAACCCGGCCCAGGGGCGAAGCACGATCGACGCGGTGGCGAAGGACGGCATCCAGCTCAAGGCCAAGGCCCGCGTGACGGTGCGGGCGAACCTCGCCCGGCTGATCGGCGGCGCGCTGGAAGAGACCATCATCGCGCGCGTCGGTGAAGGCATCGTGACGACCATCGGCTCGTCGACCTCGCACAAGGAAGTGCTTGAAAACCCCGACAGCATTTCCAAGCGCGTGCTGGCGCGTGGCCTGGATGCGGGCACGGCGTTTGACATTCTTTCGATTGATATCGCGGATATCGATGTGGGCGACAACATCGGCGCCAAGCTCCAGTCCGACCAGGCCGAGGCAGACAAAGTCCGCTTCCAGGCCGAGGCTGAGAAGCGTCGCGCGATGGCGGTGGCGCTGGAGCAGGAGCACCGAGCCGACGAACAGAAGAACCGCGCGCTGGTGGTGCTGGCCGAGGCCGAGGTGCCGCGGGCATTGGCCGAGGCGTTCCGGAACGGGAACCTTGGCGTGATGGACTATTACCGGATGAATAACATCCAGGCCGACACCACGATGCGCAAGTCCATCGGCGGCGACCAGCCGCAGGGGTAAGCGGACAGTTTGATGATGCTCTTCTTCGGGAGGGCGAGGCTCCCGCCGAGCCGTGCATTGAACAGCACGCGCGGCTCGGCAGGA
>JBGSTE010000171.1:0-6650 GCA_041736655.1 Phycisphaeraceae bacterium
GATCGACGACGACAACGTCGACGCGGGCGGCGGCGGCGAACTCGAGGCGATCACCGTCGGCGTCAACCACCACTTCAACAAGAACGTCAAGTTCACCGCCGACGTCGTCTGGCTTTACGACGGCAGCGACCTCTCGTCCGATGGCAACTTCATCAACGGCGGGGAAACCAGCAGCGGCCTGGGCCTGAGCAGCAGCGGCTTTAACGCCAACCAGTCCCACGACGATCAGGTTGTCCTGCGGATGCAGTTGCAACTGCTCTTCTAGAGCTCATTGCTCGTAGGTTTAGCGGGCGACGCGAAGCGTCCCGTGTGGCGGCCTTGCCGTACGCGCTGGACGCTGCGCGTCGCCCGCTAAACTTTGATTCAAAGTGTTCAATCGCCTCTCACACGATTTTAGCGCATTTAATGTGAAATGTGTTAGCGACATCAATTGTTGTCGATGTTCATCGGTGAGCGTGATATTCTGCTTGCGGATCGGCCGCATTCTGCTGCCGAGAAATGGGAGTTTCGCCTTATGGCCGCTTTCCCCGCACCCGTTACGCAGCGTTCACGGAGCTCGCAAATCAACAACGACACTACCATTCTCCTGGTCGAAGATGAGCAGGACCTTCTCGAGTTGTTGCGTTACAACCTGTCCCGCGAGGGGTTCCAGGTGGAGACCGCGATGACCGGAGAGGCCGGGCTCAAGAAGGCCCGCGAGATGGGCAAGGGCCTGGACCTGGTCCTGCTGGACCTGATGCTGCCGGGCATGGACGGGCTGGAGGTCTGCCGCACGCTCAAGAGCCGGGAGTCGACCCAGCAGGTGCCGGTGATCATGCTCACGGCCAAGGGCGAGGAGTCGGACATCGTGCGTGGCCTGGAGTACGGCGCGGACGACTACATCACCAAGCCCTTCAGCCCGCGGGTGCTCATGGCCCGCATCAGCGCGGTGCTGCGTCGCCGTGAGGGCGAGGCCAAGCGTGACGGCTCGGTCATCGAGATCGGCGCGCTGCAGATCGATACTGAACGGCACGAAGTGCTGGTCAAGGGCGAGCAGGCCGTGCTCACCGCCACTGAGTTCAAGCTGCTCTCGCTGCTGGCGTCCAAGGCCGGCCGCGTGTTCACCCGTCAGCAGATCATCGAGACGATCCACGAGGGCTACGCGGCGGTGACCGACCGCAGCGTGGATGTGCAGGTCGTGTCACTGCGTCGCAAGCTCGGCGAGGTCGGCCGAAGCATCGAGACCGTCCGCGGCGTGGGCTACCGCTTCCGGGATTGATCGCTCCACAACTGTCCAAGTGGCGCGACATGCCGATCCAACCGCCTGACTATGATGGTGCGATGTCTTTGCCGTTGCATCCCACGCTGCCACTGATCGCCGACTCACTGACGCTCACGCTCGGCATCCTGCTGGGGCTGGCGCTCCTGGCGGTCGCGGTGCTGTCGGCGATGATCCTGCGTTACCGCAAGTGGCTCAGCCAGATCGGGGCCGGCGCGACCCAACTGGCCAAGGGCGATTTCAGTAAGCCCATCAAGTCCACCGGCCCGCCGCCCATCGCGGCGCTGGCGGACACGCTCAACCAGATGGCCCAGCAACTGGACGACCGCCTCAGCGAGGTCGTCCGCCAGCGCAACGAACTGGGCACCATCCTCTCTTCTATGGACGAGGGCGTACTCGCGGTCGACTCGGACCTGCGTGTCATCAGCCTCAACCGCTCGGCCGCGAGCCTGCTGCAACTGGACCCGGCCCGCACGATCGATCGGCCCATCGACCAGGCGATCAGCGACCCGCAGCTTCGCCGATACGTTCAGCAGCCGCTGGAGACCGGCGTGGGCGTGCAGGGCGAAGTCACGCTCGTGAGGCAGATCGAAAAGCCCCGCTCGCCGATCTGGGTCAGTAAGGCCCTGGGCAGGTCCAAGCTCAACGAAGCGGGCGAACGCGAGGAGTCCGCCAACGGCGACGACGCAGCATCCACCAGCGACCCACGAACGATCGAGGCGACCAGCGCGATCCTGCGCGACGCGGCCGGCCGACGGATGGGCGTGGTGCTCGTGCTCCACGACGTATCGGAACTGCGTCGGCTCGAGTCGATCCGGCAGGACTTTGTCGCCAATGTTTCGCACGAGATCCGTACGCCCATCAGCGCGATCAAGGCGGCGGCCGAGACGCTGTTTGATGAGCTTGAGTACGAGGCCGAGCGTCCGACGGACCCGCAGATCCTGCGGAATTTCCTGGGGATCATCAGCCGGCAGGCCGAGCGTCTGCACGCGATCGTGGAGGATTTGCTGGCGCTGGCGCGGATCGAGCAGGGTAAGCGTGAGGACACGATCGAGATGGAGAGCGGGCCGTTGTCCCCGGTGATCGCCGCGGCCGTGGAGACCTGCCAGGCCAAGGCGGACGAGAAGCAGATTTCCATCCGTGTCCGCTGCGAGACGGGGCTGATGGCGAAGATGAACCGGACGATGCTCGAGCAGGCGGTGATCAACCTGATCGACAACGCGATCAAGTACAGCCCGGAGGGCACGCGGATCGAGGTCGAGGCCGGCCACGACGCGAGCGAAGCGACCATCAGCGTCAAGGACCAGGGCCGGGGCGTGGAGCCCGAGCACCTGCCGCGGCTCTTCGAGCGTTTTTACCGAACCGATCGGGCCCGCAGCCGACAGATGGGCGGCACGGGGCTTGGCCTGTCGATCGTCAAGCACATCGTCGAAGCGCACAACGGCCGAGTGAGCGTCGAAAGCCGACCGGGCAAGGGCAGCACGTTCGTGCTCTCGATCCCAAGGCCGGTGTGACGCGCAGCGGGAAATGCGCAGCGTCCCTTGCGTTGTCACGCATTCTTGATTCGTTCTTGTTCTCGTACTCGTACTTCGTAATCGAACGTACAACTGGCGATACGGCGATTCGATTACGAATTACGAGAACGAGAACGAGAACGAGAACGAGAACGAGAACGAGAACGAGAACGATTATTGGTACGAGAACGAGTACAATCCTTTTTTTGCTACTCAATCAGGACCCGCACCATGAAACCCGCGATGCCGCTTGAACTTTCCTCCCCCATCACATTTTTCCTGTTGATCGCCTGCGTTTTGCTGCTTAGCGCCTGTAGCGCCGCCACCCCCGCGCGGCAGGTGCTGTACGTCAGCACCGGTCAGGGCCAGGCCCTGCTCGCCTACACGATCAACAACGACACCGGGCAGCTCACCGAGTTGCAGCGCGTGGATCTGCCCGGGCCGGCCGGCACGTTCGCGCTGACCGACGATGGTGGGCACCTCTACGCCGCGCTCAACAACCCCGGGCGTTTGCAGGCCCTCGCGCGTGACACCACCACCGGACAATTGACGCTGCTTGAAGCGGTGGAGATCACGACGTTCCCGACGTATATCGATATCGACCACACCGGCAAGTTCGCGCTCACCGCGTCCTACGGCGCAGGCGTCGTGCACAGCTACGCGATCAAGGACGACCGCACTCTCAACCCTTCGCCGATCCAGACCACCAACACCGACAAGAACGCCCACGCCTGCCTGATCGACCCGACCAATCGCTTCGTCTATGTCCCCCACACCGGGCCTAACGCGATCTATCAGTTCCTCTTCGATGCCACAACCGGCAAGCTTTCGCCCAACTCGCCCATCGTCGTCGCCGGCGGCGGCACACCCGAACAGCCCCAGGGACCGCGCCACTACGTCTACCACCCCAGGCTCGACCGGCTCTACGTCGTCAATGAACTGGACAGCTCCGTCAGCGCTTACACGCTTGACCGCAAGACCGGCCAACTCCAGCGCTTTCAATCCCTGCCGACACTGCCCGAGCGATGGGAAGGCAAGAACACCTGTGCAGACATTCATGTCACACCGGATGGAAACTTCCTCTACGCCTCCAACCGCGGCCACGACTCGATCGCCGCGTACCGCATCGATGAGGATGGGCTGCTGTCCTTCATCGATACCTACCCGACCGAAGCGGTGCCACGCGAGTTCACGATCGACCTCACCGGCCGATACCTCTACGCCGCCGGCATGCGCGCCAACAAACTCGCCGCCTATTCGATCGACGCCCGCACTGGCGAACTCACCCGCATCGGCACCTACGACACGCCCGCCGCCCCGGCCTGGGTCGAAGCGGTGAAGCTGGACTGACCGCTCTTTGTTGATGCTTGCCGACTATCGCATCACCGCGCTGGAACTCTGCCCGGTGCGATACGCCTCCAGCGTGTCGTAAACGAGTTTGGCGTCTTCGTCCGGACAGCGCACGCCCGCGTCGAGGAGTTTGGCGCTAGGCGACCAGATCTGCAGCCGATACCACACCGGGCTGACACGGTCCAGACGCAGGCCGGACACCTGCCTCCACGTGATCGCCTGGCCTTCCTGCTGTGAATCGTTCAGGTCTGCAACAGCGATGAAACCGCCGGCGGTGAAGACGATCGCGCTTCGGCCCGAGCGGTCGCGCTTGCTGGTGGCGATCAGCGTGATAAATCCGCCTAGCCAGATCAGAAAGATAATCAGGCCGTACCACCCCATTAAGATCAGGCCCACCCAGCCGTAGAGCAGGATCACGCCGAAGACGATGACCAGGATCCAAAGCGCCCGTCGAATGGACGATTGCGACGAGTCGATCTTCACCACGCCGTGCAGGATCAGCGACTTATCGTCCACCGCAAAACCGCACTCGGGGCAGTTAATCGGCGGGGTCAACCCGTTGAGGTTGTAGGCACAACTCGGGCAAGCGGCCAGCATGGCCGGCCAATCGGGCTCGCGCATGGTCCTGCCCGCAAAGGCTGAGCGCTTGGGCATGCGCGCGGTGCTGATCCGTGGTACTTCATAACCACACTCCGGGCAATCCAGCGGTGGCTCAAGGCCGGTCAAGTTGTAACCACAGCCGGGGCAGGCCGGCGTCGCATTGTCGTGTTGATCCGCTTGCCGTGACAACGCGATCAGGCCGCCGCCGGTCCCTGATACTGAGCGCTACCGAAGCCCAGGATCGGAACGAAAATAAAGCCCAGAAAGATCAGGCCCAGTGCAAAGCCGATGCCTTTACCAAAGGATTTGGCAAGGTCGATGGCGATGATGATGCCAAAGATGATGCTGACGATCGGAATCAGCAGCAGGATAAACCACCAGCCCGGTCGACCACAGATCTTGCAGATCAGGTAGGCGTTATAAAACGGAACGATGATGCCCCAGCCCGGTTGCCCAGCCTTGACAAACATCTTCCAGCCGCCGGCGATCACGGCGACAACGATCGCAAGGTAAACCAGGCCGACCATGCAGCCGCCGATTCCACCACCACTACTACTGCCGCTGCCTGATTGAGCCATGAGTACGCTGCTGAGCAGAAAATCCATGTTGGTCTCCGGGTAGGATGTTGCGAAGGGAACCCCAATAGCTTGAGCAGGATATCGTGGCCATGCGTTGTGCTCAAGCGTAAACAGGGCGTGGCCGGATTCCATGCCAGGATGCTTCAATGCCCGCACTCTTTGACGGCAGCAAACTAGAGCGGCCGGTGACCTGCCCGGCCTGTGGCAAAGCGGCTGGCGATTGCACCTGCCCGCGCGATCAGGCGGGCAAGCTCTGCCTGCCGGCCGATCAGCCGGCGCGGGTCCAGCGGGAAAAACGCCGGGGCAAGTGGGTCACGGTGGTCAGCGGCCTCAACGCCGACGCGACAGACCTCAAGCAACTGGCCAGCGAACTCAAGGCCAAGTGCTCGGCAGGCGGTAGTGCGACCGACGACGGCGTCGAAATCCAAGGCGACCACCGCGACAAGATTGTCGCGCTCCTGAAGCTCAAGGGCTACCCGGCCAAGGCGGCGGGGGGGTGAGCAGAATCGTAGAATCGTAGAAAAGCAGAATATCAGGAAATGTCAGCGTGACACATCGCACTTGATTGAACATCTTCTGCTTTTCTGATCTTCTGCTTTTCTGATTTTCTACAAGGCTTCGTTTGTCTTACCATGCACGTTTACCGTTTACCGACAAGGAGAACCCACCATGGCCGCATTCCTGCATACCGTTCACTTCTGGCTCAAGGACGGGCTGACCGATGCTCAGAAGCACGAGGTACTCGAAGGGATCCGCTCATTGGCGGAGAGCCCGAACGTGGCGCGGGTGAGTGTGCGTGTCCCGGCCGGCACGCCGCGCGCGGTGGTGGATAACAGCTACGACTTTCAACTGGTCTGCGAGTTCGACTCGGCCGAGTTGCATGATGCGTACCAGTCGCCGGACGACAAGGTGCACCAGGCCTTTATCGATACGTACAAGGACAGGTGGACGCGGGTGCTGATCTACGACTCGGTGCGGGCGTAGGGCGGACCAATCCCGGTCTGCCCCGACTGCCGGTACTCGCTCATCGGCGTGCGTGAGCACCGCTGCCCGGAGTGTGGTCGGCCGTTCACGCTGCGCGAACTGGGGATCACGCTGTCAGATCTTGAGCCCAAAGCTTTAAATTCCGTTTGACGCGGCGCTCGAATTGCCTAGGGTAAGGTGATGTTCGATAACGCCTACCTTGTCGCTCTGTTGACGCTGGTCGCCGCGTTCTTGCTGACGGGAACTGCCGCGTGGCTGGCGATGCTGGTGGCGCAGCGGCTGCTGAGCCATCACGTCGCGGCTGGCAAGGTCAACTGGCGTGACATCCGTCGGCCGCTCGTGCTCACCGCCGCGGGGCTGGCGTGC
>JBGSTE010000182.1:0-5502 GCA_041736655.1 Phycisphaeraceae bacterium
CGCAGCCGGCACAAGGTCGGCCACGCCGGGACGCTCGACCCGCTGGCGACCGGCGTGCTGGTCGTGTGCGTGGGCCACGCGACGCGCCTCTTCGAGGACCTGATGGGCCAGGTCAAGGTCTACGACACATCGATCGACCTCAGCGCCTTTACCGCCAGCGACGACTCGGAGATGCCGCTGGAAGTGGTGCCGGTGCAGCGGCCGCCGACGGTTGAGGAGATCGACGCGGCACTGGCGAAGCAGACCGGGCTGATCGAGCAGGTGCCGCCGAATTTTTCGGCCATCAACATCGACGGGCTGCGCGCGTACAAGGCGGCGCGGCGCGGGGAACAGATTGAGCTCAAGCCCCGGACCGTCCGCGTCGAAGCGATCGAGCGATTGGGCTACGACTGGCCTCGGCTGGACCTGCGGATCACCTGCGGCCGGGGGACCTACATCCGCAGCATCGCGCGCGACTTAGGCAAGCTGCTGGGCACCGGCGGGTATCTCACCTCGCTTCGCCGAGTGTCCGTCGGGGCCTATACGTTGGATCAGGTTTATCCCGTGGAGAGACTTGAACAAGGCCTGCACCAGCACGACCTCTTGCCGATACCGGAGTTGTGATGTTTTGTGTTTAGACAACTAACAAAAAGGTGGGGCGGGCTTCCAGCCCGCCAGCAGGCCAGAGGCCTGATTCAATTCTTTTCGTGGCTGCGCCACGATGGCGGGCAAGATGCCCGCCCCACCTTTTCATTTTGTTAGAGGCACTTCGCCTACGCGACGTTCAGCTCTAAGTCTCATCCGGAAGCGCGTCGCCGGCCTTCTTGAAGCTCACGTTCATCAGGAACAGGCCAAACTCAAAGAGCAGGTACAACGGCACCGCCAGCACGATCATGCTCAAGGGGTCGGCAGGGGTCAGCACCGCGCCGAGCACGCAGGCACCGAAGAAGGCGTACTTGCGCAGCGAGGCGATACCCCGAGGGTCGAACAACTGCGTCCAGCCGAGCACAAGCATCAGGACCGGGAGTTGGAACGCCGCGACGATGCCGAGCATCATGATCGAGGCGAAGCGGACATACTCATTCATCGCCGGCAGCGGGGTGATGAGCGTGGTGGAACGCTCGGCCAGAACACGGGTCTGCCCCGCAAAGAACAACTCGACTCGCCCGCGCCTGTTGTTGATCCAGAGGTCGCCCTCGGCGGGGTTTTCGGGGCTGGCCTTGAGGACGGGGATCTTCATCGGCTCGGTGTCAAAGACAAAGTCCGTGGGCAGGGTAAAGACCTTGTCATCGATATAAGGGTTAAGCATGGCCCGCGTCAGCGCGTTGGGCTCGTTGTTTAGGTCGATCTCCGGGTAGTAGGAGACGAAGTTCAGAAAAAACGCCAGCGAGACCGGCAGCAGGATGTAGTAGGTAAAGAGCACGCCCAGCCCAGTCATGATCGTGCTGAAGGGCGCGAGGATGATCGCGACTTTTTTCTCGTGGGCATAGAGGCCCACAACGATGAACTGCCAGGCCTGCCAGAGGATCCACGGGGCCGAGAGAATAATCGCGGCGATGAGGACCACGGGCATATAAACGCTGGTGAAGCCCGCGGTCGGGTCGGTCTGCACCGGCTGGGCGGGTACGCCCAGGAGCTCCTGCACCTGGAGCAGCGGCTGCGCCAGCCAGCCGATGATCTGGAAGCTGTAGATCACGGTCACGACCAGCGCGATCACGACGCCGATGAGCATCTTGACCAGCCGGCTGCGGAGTTCTTCGATGTGGTCGCCAAGTGGCATGGTGTGGTCGTTTGGCCGATGCAGCCGGTCATCGTTGGCACGGTAATGATCCGGGTCGTAAGACGGGTCGTGCTCGTCGGGCTGATCCAGGGGCATGGGGTGGGTAGGGTGTCGGGCGGTAGGGCGTGGGGCTTAGGCCGCATTCTCAAACGAATCGGGGATTGTACGTTGTTGGCACGCCCAGCGGTGAGGGCTGCTTAATTCACAACGCCCTACGCCCTGGACCCTACACCCTACGCCCTCTTTGCAAATCAGACGATCAACATCGCGTCGCCATACGAGTAAAAGCGGTATTGCGCCGCGATGGCCTGTTCGTACACCTGCATCAGTTGCGTCAGGCCCATGCCCGGCAGGGCCGCGACCATCGCTAACAGCGTCGACCGCGGCAGGTGAAAATTCGTCATCAGCCGATCGGTGAACCGGAACTCAAAACCCGCCTCGGGATGGATGAACAGGCTGGTCGTCGCGCTGATGCCGTGGGGATGTGCCGCCGAGTCCAGCGCATCGTCGGGCATCGACTCCAGGGCCCGGACGGTCGTCGTGCCGATGACCAGCAGCTTGTTGCCGTTGGCCCGCGCCTTGGCAATCGCATCGAGCGTCGCGCGGGGCACGGTGTACCACTCCGCGTGCATACGGTGGTCCTGCAACATATCGCTGCGGACCGGCGCGAAGGTGCCCATGCCGACGTGCAGGTCCACGCCCACACGCTGGACGCCCATCGCGCTTAGTTGATCAAGCAGGTCAGGCGTAAAGTGAAGCCCCGCGGTGGGCGCAGCGACCGAACCAGCCTGTCCTGCAAAGACCGTGTTGTACCGGCTGTGGTCGCTCGTGTTGATCTCGCTTTGCCCGAGTTTTCTGCGCTGCTTACGGATATAGGGCGGCAGAGGCGTGCTGCCCACCCGCTCAAGCACCGCCAGCGTGTCCTCATGGCTCTGCAACTACGCCAGCCACTGCCCGCCGCCGAGGGACTCGATGAGCTGCAATGCTGCGTCGC
The DNA here is from genome assembly GCA_041736655.1 of Phycisphaeraceae bacterium. Classification (GTDB taxonomy): domain Bacteria; phylum Planctomycetota; class Phycisphaerae; order Phycisphaerales; family Phycisphaeraceae; genus JAHQVV01. The sequence goes on from JBGSTE010000182.1 coordinate 2,754, forward strand.
CGCCGTCGTTGGCATTGTCGTTGCTGCTGAGCGTGATCGACTCGCCGATCATTAGTGCCCCCCGCGACTCAAGCAGCACCTGCCACCGGCCAAGCGGGTCGCTGCCTAAGTACAGCCCGGTGACTTTGCCGCCGGTCGTCGTCCGTCGGCCGGCGAGGTAGGCCCGCAGCACCCGCGTCTGGTTGACGACGATCAGGTCGCCTTTCTTAAGGATGCCCAGGGCCGGCAGATCGCGGACGTGGTAGTGCCCGAGGCGGTTCTCATCACGCCAAAGGACCAGCAGCCGGGCGCTGTCGCGCGGCTCGGCCGGCTGCGTGGCGATCAACGCGTCAGGCAATTCAAAATCAAGCGCATCGGTTCTCAAGGGCCGGCCATGGTAGCCCAGCCACTGCCGGACGTTGCAAACCCGCAACATCCGGCATCACCGGCTCACGCTTTGCTTCATTAAACATTTAGCAAATAACAACTTAAAGAATTCGATGCCGGCCCTGCGTTCGTGTGGCTTACTCGGTGGATGCGTGTCCCGTCCTGTGGCAGCCTGGCCGTCGATCTCATCCGCCACGCCCGGTTTGGCCTGACCAACCACTGCACTTGTCGCCGACTCGAGCTCCTGCGCTGCCAGGCCGACACGCATGTAGCCCATCATCTCGACCTACAGATCGACCGCGTACAGCTCAGTTGCCATGCGCTAGCACCGGCCGCCGTCGGCATCGTCACCTCTGGCCCGTCAATCGATCGCCCGCACCTGCCGTATGACAAGCTGCTATTGACGAACCCAGTCACGACTAAGCCTCTGCCTCTGCTTGAGCCCCAGCGTCTCTCGCCGGTCATCGGTTCGCCGGCTCTTGCGGGCCTCGGTGTCGCGCTCATCGTGCCCGGCTCACTATTGGATGTCGTGGCCTGAGTTCTGCGGTATCGTGTCGCTGTGCCGCGAGGAATACGAACATATCGCCCGCGATTTAAGCGTAAAACGTCAACCGGGCCGGTCGATCCGCTGCTCTTGCGCAAGCTGCTTCGTAAGCAGAAACTCTCGGGCCTGGTCATCGCGCTGATCATCATCATCGTGATCGCGGCGGTCGATCGCTTCGGCGGCGTGCTGCCGGTGGATGACGACTGGCGGCGGTACGACGGCCAGCGTTTTGAGGTGGTGCGTGTGGTCGATGGCGACACGCTGGATGTCCGCGTGGCCGACGGCGACAAGCCGACGACGCGCGTTCGGCTGTGGGGCGTTGATACGCCGGAGCTGGCCAAGCCCGCAGAGTATAAGCCGGCCGAGCCTTTCGCTTTGGAGGCTACCGCGTTCAGCCAATCGCTGGCTCAGGGACAGTTCGTCACGCTTGAGTTGCAGCAAAGTCGCGTGCGTGAGCGTTACGGCCGGCTGCTGGCGTACGTCGTGCTGCCCGACGGCTCGGTGCTCAACGCCCGGCTGATCGAGGAGGGCTTTTCTGAGCACGACGGCCGCTGGAGCCACGAAGAAGCCGATGCCTACGACGCGCTGGAACAGCGTGCCCGGGCTCAAAAGCGTGGATTATGGGCGAATTGACCCGTTCGGGCGGTCAAGGATGGCAATCCGGGGTCGTCTGCCTTAAACTTGAGTAGGCTTGATCGCACCTTTCGGAGAATAGTCGCCTTGGGATTCAGCCGATCAAATCGTTACCGCCGGCCGATGGACGCCCGACGCCGGGCCATCGCCGAGACCAGCGCCTTTCTGAGTTGGGCGTTGCGGACGGACCAACCCCTGCCGCGAATCCCGCGCCGGCGGGTCGACCAGGGAGGATTTGCCCAGATGCTCAAGTGTCCCCTGGCCGGTAAGATCATCCTGTACTGGTGGGACCAGGCTCTGAATCGCGTGCGTGACCTGTAATAGCGACCCTCTGCCGACCCTCTCACGTACGATTCTGGGAATCACCCCATTTCGGGCTCTACTTATGGACATCAAAGCGAAGATCGCCAGTGGCTACCGCAACCGCCTGATCCTCATCGCGGCCGGGGCGCTGCTGTATTCCGCCTGGATCGTGTACGACGCGACCGTCAAGTACCCCCGGCAGCTGGACATCTACACCGCGTACCAGGAGACGATCAAGGACAACCCCGACACATGGAACGAGGTCTGGGCCCAGAAGGCCAAGCTCAACGGCTGGGACCCGCAACTCACCGAACGCTCACAGGGCGACATCAACACGCAGTGGTACATGTTCGCGATCACCTTCCCCATCGGCGCGTTCTGCCTGTTCTCGCTGATCCTCTGGTCCCGCCGATACATCGGTGCCGATGACAGCACGCTCTATGCCACCGGCGGGGTCGCAGTTCCTTTCGACAAGATCACAGCGATCAACGCCTCGCGCTGGGAAGCCAAGGGCATCGCCCGCGTGCGCTACGACCTGGGCGCAGGCCAGCGCGAAGTCCTCATCGACGACTGGAAATTTGAGCGCGAACCCAGCGACCAGATCTTTCAACGCCTCTGCGAGCACGTCGACCCCCAGCAGATCACGGGCCTAAGCGCTCCTGATGCAGACCCGTCGACCGACGCAGACAACCTCGCCGAGCCGATCGATGCCGAAGAAGCGACGGCTGCATCGCGCGGTTGAGTGCTTAAGTTCCCAAGCTCACATCGAGCAACAGATTGAAATGAAAAAAGCCCACGCCTTCAAGGCGTGGGCTTTTTTGTTTGTGGTTGTGTTGTCGCTGACTCAGCGGACCGTGCGCGGGCCGGAGGGCCGGGTGCCTGCGACGCCGCCGGAGGTCGATC
>JBGSTE010000201.1:0-4299 GCA_041736655.1 Phycisphaeraceae bacterium
GGCCCAAGCGGGGCGACACCCTGGATCCACGCTTGGGCGTTGCTGCGCGGCGTCGGCTTGATCACCTGCGTGCTGCCGCTGCTCGACGCGATATGGATCCCCCACGCGTCGTTGCGCGGCTGCATTCAGTTGGCCTCGAAATGATCCTTGAACGAGTAGATGTTCGCATCAAGACCCGCCACGAACGCCGGCGAGTCGGCCAGGTACTCCATCCGGTAGGGCGACGTCGTCAGGGCCGGCCCTTCATAAAAAGTCCGCGCGTGACCCACCGTGTTGGACTGACCGGCCATGAGAAAAATCTTCAGCGTGCCCGCGGCGTGGGCCGAGGCTGGCGCGAGGCCTGCACAAGCGGATAGGACGGCGATCGCGACAGGGCCTGGGCGATAGTTCTTTGACACGTCTCAACTCTCCATTAGAAATGCGATCACCAGTAAGGGTCTAACTACTTATGGTAATACCCTGCGACTCAAATGGAAAGCACTTTTCCCGCAATTGAATGAAGTTGTCCCCGGCTTTCAGCGTTCTATCGGCCCGATTCCGCCTTGCGGTGGGCCTTAAGCATCTCCAGCCCGAAGGCCTGGCCCAGTTCGATGAGGCCCTTGGTGCTGTAGTGCACGGTGTCGGCGTTGAGCTCCAGGCCGTCGGTGGGCACCATCCACACGTGGTCGATCGCTTGCTTCGACTCCGAGCGCCAATCCGCCTCGGCCATGCGCTGGCGGATCAAGTCGCGATGTGTGAACCGATCCATCGCCGGTTCATACGGCAGGACCTGGCCAAACACCAAGGGCACGGGCTTGCTGTCGAGGTCTGACTCGATGCGCTTCTTGAAGAGCGCCAGGGTCTGGGCGTATCGACCGGCTGAGACTTCGTTCTTCGCGTCCTGCTCGCCTTGCATCCACACGATGCCGCGCAAGACCGGCGACTTGCCCTCGGCCTTGAGCGCTTCGAGCGCCGCTTGCACGTGTTTCATCATCGCTTTGTAGTGCAGGCCGACGTTCGGATCATCCGCCGAGGTGCCGGGGTAAAACGTCTTGCGGTTCGGGCCCGGCTCGGCAGAGACCCAACTGCTGCCGTCCGCCGCGCCGCCGTTCCACCCGGCATCCAGCAGCTGGCCGCTGAGCGCGAACTTGATGAGATAGATCTCCGGCCGACCCGGCTGGTTGTTCCGCAGATAATGCGCAAAGCCAAGCTCAGGGCCAAAGCGCCCGCTCCTGCCATCCTTACCCGCCACCAGCGTCTTGAACGCCTTGCCATCAAAGAGATAAGCCCCGTCGATCGGCTGGTTCCACGGCTCGTTCAACTCGCCCGCTTCGCCCACGCCGGCCATGTTCGACTGGCCGGACAACAGATACACATCAACGGCTTGTACTTGGTTCTGAGCATAAACCGGCAAGCCCATCAGCAGCAGCACCGGCACAAAGCTAAACCTTAAAAAGAAGCAGGCGATGCGTGTCTTGAGTAGTCTTTGCATGGACTAAAGTATACCCAGGGATCACCCATGCCCGACCCATCAAGCCTGCGTCTTCGCCACGCTCATTTCGCCGACGCCGACCGGATTGCGCAGTTGATTCACCGCTCGACCAATGCCTGGTACCGCGAGCATTTTGGGCATGAAGTCTTCACCTGTTCGCCCAGTGAAATCAGGCTATTCATCGATGTGTATGACGCGCTGGACCCGGGCCGATGTCTGGTGATCGAGGACCCTTCAACCGGCGAGCTTGCCGGGTCGTGCTTTGTTCACCCGCGTGCGACGCACGTTTCGCTGGGGATTCTCAACGTTGATCCGAACTATTTCGGGCGTGGCGTGGCCGGCTCGCTGGTGCGGGCGGTGACGGACCTGGCCGACGATCTTCGCCTGCCGACACGGCTGGTTTCGAGCGCGATGAATCTGGATTCGTACTCGTTGTACACCCGTGCGGGCTTTGTGCCGTATGCGTTTTTTCAGGATGTGCTTATTCAAGCTCCAGCCGATGAACCGGCGATCGATGATGGCTTAGCGCGATCGGCCCGCGAGCGTGTTCGGCCGGCGACACTTCGGGATGTCCCCGCACTCGTAGCTCTTGAGCAGAAACGCCTGGGCATCACGCGAACGGACGACCTTGCCTACTTCATCGCCAACGCGCATGGCTACTGGCACACCCTGGTCGTCGAGGATGAGCAGGGTGAGCTGGCTGGCTATGTTGTTTCGATTGCGCAGCCGGCCTGCCGGATCATCGGGCCCGGCGTGGCAGTGGATCAGTCGGCGATGATCGCGCTGATCGCGGCGCAGCTAGGCTATCGAGCGGGTCAGACGATGCTGGTGGTCGCCCCTGCGGATCAGTCGGGCCTGATCCGCCAGCTCTACCGCTGGGGCGGGCGCAACTGCGAGACGCACGTGGCCCAGTGCAGGCCCGTGCCGGGCACGAACGCGTCGCCGAGGGTCGCCGGCGTGTTTCTGCCCACGTTTTTACCCGAGTCTGCATGACGCAACGCGCGGTAGAGTATGGGCTTTGACCACTCACGCACAGGGCCCGCGCGGATGCATATTCAGGACGTGTTCGACAAGCACAAGACGACCTTCTCCTTCGAGTTTTTTCCGCCCAAGTCCGAGGCGGCGGCGGAGTCGCTCTATCAGTCGATCGCGGATTTGAAGTCGCTCAAGCCCTCGTTCGTGTCGGTGACTTACGGGGCCGGGGGCTCGACCCGGCAGCGGACGCAGGACCTGGTCATCCGCGTGCGTCGTGACCTGGGTGTGACGACGGTGCCGCACCTGACGTGCGTCTGCCACAGCGAGGCGGACATTCAAGAGATCCTTGGCCGATATGCCGACGAGGGTGTGTGCAACATCCTCGCGCTCGGCGGCGATCCGCCACGTGACCTGGCGAACTACAAGCGAGAAGACGACGCCTTCCAGCATGCCATTGACCTGGTGAAGTTCATCCGCGCGTTCACGGATAAGCATGAGCACCCGGATGCGCGTGGCTTTGGCATCGGCGTGGCGGGCTTCCCCGAGGGCCACCCCGCGACGCCCAACCGACTCCTGGAGATGGACTACCTCAAGGCCAAGTGCGACGCCGGCGCAGACTACATCGTCACGCAGCTTTTTTTCAACAACGACGACTTCTACGACTTCCGTGAGCGCTGCCAGTTAGCGCATATCCACCAGCCGATCATCGCCGGCATCATGCCCATCACCTCGGCTAAGGGCATGCGGCGCATGGCCGAATTGGCGGCTGGCTCGCGTTACCCGGCCAAGCTGCTGCGCGCGATCGCCCGCTGCGGTGAAGATGAAGAGGCGGTCAAACGCGTCGGCGTACACTGGGCGACCGAGCAGTGCCGGGACTTACTCGACAACAGCGTTCGCGGCATCCACTTCTACACGCTCAACCAGTCCGTCGCCACCCGCGAGATCTACGCCAACCTCGGCGTCAGCGACAGCGTCGCGCTCGGCGGCGGGTCGGCGACGTAAGCCTGGCGGGAGCCTCGCCCTCCCGGATGAACATGCGGTAGAATCCCTTGATGCCCGGAACCATCGTCCCCCTGCCGGTGATGCTTGAAGAGGAAGACCGCAAGGTTTACGAAGCCCTTCAGCCGCCGAAGACCATTGTTGTTCGTTACGGTTATCAGCGTCGCATCGCGGAGCTGCCCTATTCCGGCGACGCCAAGCCCGGCTGCGGCAGCAAGCTCGTCGCGCTCACCCCGCGCGGCACCGAAGTCGTCGAGATGCTTACGACCACCTGCGGCAACTCCGGCTGCGGCAAGAGCGTCTCCCGCGAGCAGATGCTCGACTACATCGAAGAGTCCGGCGGCAAGCTCTTCCCCTTCACCAACCAGGGAAGAGTGCTCCGCGTCGCGACCGTCGACGACATGAACGAGAATGCCAAGCTCGAAGCCCGCCGGTCCGACCTGGTCCGCCTCTGCAAGTCGCTCATCAACGAGATGCGGCTGGAGATGAAGCTCGTCGAGGTCGAGTCAATCCTCGGCGACGAGCAGATCGCGTTTTATTACCTGGCTGAGAACCGCGTCGACTTCCGCGAATTAGTCAAGCGGTTGGCGGCGGAGCTGCACACACGCATCGAGATGGTGCACGTGAGCGACCGCGAGGAAGCGCGCCTCGTCGCGGACTACGAAAAGTGCGGCCAGCACTGCTGCTGTCGGCAGTTCCTCAAGGTGCTCAAGCCCGTGTCCATGCGCTCGGCCAAGGTCCAGAAGAACACGCTGGACCCGCAGAAAATCAGCGGGCGCTGCGGCCGGCTGATGTGCTGCCTCCGCTACGAGGACCAGACCTACAGCGATCTCAAGAAACAACTGCCTAACCGC
>JBGSTE010000237.1:0-7457 GCA_041736655.1 Phycisphaeraceae bacterium
GGTTCGCCACGCGGTTTGGCCGGTCCTTTTGCGCCCGATCTTCCTACCGCTCAGGCAATTTTGTATGAACTGGCCACGCTCACAAGCATCAACGAAGAGCCGGCCGAGAAACACGCCCCGCACTTCACCGCCGACGAACTGCTGGTGCTCGCGGACCACCCCGACCCGCTGACCGATGCCGAGCTCGATGACCTGATCGATGACATCACCACCGGTGCGTGGACGATGGCGCCCGATGGACGGCTGGACGAGACCTCACGGCTTAAGAACGCCTTCGACGCCGGCGGCGACATCGTCATCCAGGCCGGCAACTGGCCCACCCAACCGGTGAAGATCACCGTCGACGGCACGCGGGTCGTCTTTGAAGAGGGCGCGGTACTCAAGCTCCTCGGCACCGGGTCCATCGCGGGCGTCCTCGTGATCGAAGCGGACAACTGTGTCGTCATCGGCCTGACCGCCGACGGCCGGGGCAACGCGCTGCCTCGACACAAAGACCCGCACGAAACGATCCTCGTCACCGGCAACGACAACCGACTGATCAACTGCACCGCCAGAAACTCAGGCCGACTCGATAACGAAAACCTCTACCGACAGGTCGGCTTCGCCGTCTACGGCAACGAGAACACCCTCGAAGCCTGCAAGAGCTACGACGCGGGCTATTCCGGCTTCCTCAACCGCGGCGACAACAACCTCTTCCGCAACTGCGCCGCCTACGACTACGGCCACAAGGGCTTTAACCAGGGCAACTTCCTGGTCCGCGATGTCAAGAAAGTCACCATCGACGGCTACTACGCCGAGTCCAACAAGGGCAACGGCATCGAAAAACGACTCAACGGCGGCACCTGGCAAACCGGTGCCATCGCGCCCATCGGCATCCAACTGGACACCAACACCGTCCAGCTCAACCAGGCGGTCCTGCGAAATATCGAGATCGGCCCGCACCCGCGCGGCGTCGGCGGCATTAAACTCGCCTGCATCGACGAAATCACCATCGAAAACATCCAGGTCACCTCCAACCACCAGGACAACAGCGCCTCGATCATCTTCGCCGAGAACATGGGCACCGTCACCATCACCAATGGCACCCTTACCCGTGGTATCACGCACTTCCCGTTCAGCGATAACGACAGCGACGAGCCCTGCGTCAACTCGCTGACACTCACCAACGTCACGCTCGGCAACGACGTGCCGGTCAAACGCTTGCTGCACGACCAGCTCCAGGTCAAGACCCTTGAGTACGACAACTGCACCTTCCTGGGCATGGACCAGGCCGCCTTCCTCTTCATGACGCCTAACGACAAGATCGTGTCCTGGAAGATCCACGACAGCCGCTTCGTCTGCCCGCTCACGCCCGGTCGCAACAACATCCCGATCGCCCGGCCAGACACCGCCGGCGGCCCGGACTTTGAATCCAAGACCCTCAGCGAAAGCGGCAAGCTCGGCTTTGTCGACAACACCCTCGAAACACCCAACGGCGCCAAGCTCGTCCTCACCAACGATGCGTGGTTCAGGCCCTTGATGCAGTCGGCCAACCTCGCCGGCACACGTTTCCGTTTCGACGAGCCCCCCTCGGACCCGCGCGTAACATGGAAGACCGGCGACACCGCAACCATCGGCAACCAGGTCGGCGACTGGGTCTGCATCCAGGGCGGAGCGCCCGGCATCTGGGTCGCCGCGTCGTGGGATTGACGGATGATCCGGTAGCCTTAGCCGCCGGGCAACGCCCGGGGGTCGAATTTAAATATGGGTGTAGCGTGCCCGGTTGAAATGCCGCTATGTATTTACGACTACGCGACCCCCGCGTGTTACGCGGCGGCTTCGACGATCATCGCGTCATCGCGTACGTCGTCTTCGTGTCAACATCAGCGCCCCAGCGCCCAACGCCAACAGTGACGTCGGCTCGGGGACGGTGGAGGGTGCACCCGGGCCGGTCCAGTTGGCGAGCAAGGTATCGAGGTCTCTGATGCCGACCTGGCCGTCGCCGTTGATATCGCCATCGATGAGTGAGTAAGGCGCGACCTGCTGGCCGAAGTGGGCGATCAGGAGGTTCAGGTCCTGCTGGTCGATCGATCCATCGCCATCGAGGTCGCCAGCCTGTTGCGTCACGGCAGCGAAGCCGTTGGCGAAGTGAGCCTGCATCATGGCACGGAGCTGGTTGAGGATGACCGGGTCCATGGTCGGCGCGATGTTGATGGATTCGCTCGGGTCCAGTTGCATGTCAAAGACCGCTTCCTGACTGCCGATGAGGATGTAGCGGTAGCGATCGGTGCGGATGGAGTCGGAAGCGTTGTAGTGGCCGTAGACATAGTCGGCCCAAGGTCGGTTAGGGTCGGTCAGCAGCGGCGTGAGGTCGTTGCCTTCGACGTGCGCCGGCGTATCCAGCCCAGCCAACGTCGCGAGCGTGGGGTACAGGTCCATGGCACTGACCAGTGCATCGCTTTCGTTGCCCGCATCGCGCCTGGGGTCGACAATGACCATGGGCACACGCAGGGACTTGTCGAAGACGTTGTGCTTGCCCCACATGCCGTGGTCGCCCAGCAGGAAGCCGTGGTCGCTGGTCAGGGCGATGATGGTGTTGTCGCGGACCGAGTCGCTGGTGTTGCCGTCGCCATTGGGGTCGTCCAGCGCCTCAAGCACCTTGCCAACCTGAGCGTCGGCATAGCTGATGGCGGCCATGTAGCCGTGGATCAGGTTCCGCCGCAGTTCATCTGAAAACGTGTCATCAAGCCGGTAAAGTCCGGTGAGATCGGGGATGCCGGCGTATGACATGATCTCGCCCGAGCCGCGCAGGAACGAAATCGAGTTGACCGGGGGGCTGCGGTCGGTGGGCAGCACAATCTGGTTGGGATCGTAAAGGTCCCAATACTGCTGCGGCGCGGTGAATGCCAGATGCGGCCTTTCAAACCCCACGCCCATGAAGAACGGCGTGCCGCTGTCGGTGAAAACCGACATATCTTGGACCACCTGGTCGGCGGTCCGTTCGTCGCCGTAGATCAAATTGGTCGGCCCGACCGCGATCTCGTACGCCGGACCGTAGCCGCTGACGGGGTCAACGGGGTTCTTGTTCTGCCATTGGGACACGACGCGCCAGGTGCCTTCGGTCCAGGCGTCGGCATCGTGCGAAGTCGAGTGATAAACCTTGCCGTAGGACGCGGTCATGTAGCCGGCATCGCGGAAGGTATCGGGCAGGGTCTGGACGTTGGGCGGGGCCCCGAGGGCCGAGGAATCCTCACCTTTGACTGGCAGGACGCCGGACATGATGGCCGACCGCGACGCGCCGCAGACCGCGACCGGCGCGTAGGCACGGTTGAAGTACGTGCCTTGGGCTGCAAGCGCATCGATGTTGGGCGTCAGCGCCTGGGGGGTGACGTTCAGGTCGTCGATGTAGATCAGCACGACGTTCATCGGCTGCTGCGACTGGGCGGCCACGGGGACCGCCTGCACCAGACAACCACAGGCTAACGCAGACGTATAGCCCGCTTGAACCAGCACGCGTTTTGTTTGCATATGAAGTCGCTTCCTTCCAGCGACCCTGTCACAATCCCGAACGGGATTGCAGTCGATCCAGGGGCCTCGCACTGACCCAACTATGACACAGGAATGATACCACCGATTGATAAAGGGCCAATAGCCTCAAAGAAGTAGGCTGAGCCTGCCGACGATCAGCGGTATGCCGGTTGCGACGGCTGGTAGGGATAGGCAGCCTGCTGGCCGGCGAAGTAGGCGGCGGGAGCCCAATAGGTCACCATGGCCAGGCGCATCAGGATCAGGGCGTAGAAATACAGCGAGTAACTGGTCGCCAGCGAGCCCTGCTTGTTGGCCATCATCAGGTCAAAGGCAAACAGTGCCAGGACGGTGGGGATCACCCGCGCCTGGCCGGCAAACTGCGGGTTTCGGCCCAGGCTGCGGGTCAGGACCACGCCCTGCCGGATGACCATATACAGGAAGACCGCCAGGAGCGTAAAGCCGATCAACCCCTCTTCGCACAGCACCTCGATAAGCACGTTGTGCGGGTAGATGCCCAGGATGTCCGGACTCCAGGACGCGGAGTTGCCGATGCCGATGAGCCAATAGACGGGCCCAGCCTCGAACCAGGTCGAAAGGATGACCTGGAAGCGGTGGAGGCGGGCATCAACTACGCCCTCGGAGATACTCTCGGCCGTCCAGCGATTGCCCAGGTCGCTTAGTCCGATAACCCCCAGCGCGATCACGCCGAGGATCAACAGCCCGATCATCATGAACCCGTCGCTGCTGCGCAGGCCCTTGACCCAGGTCACGAATACCATGAGGATCAGCACCAGCGCCAGGAGCTGGCCCCGCGACTGGGACTTATAAATCAATAGGCCACAGACGATCACGATCCCCCAGCGCAGCAATACCCCGAGCGAAAAACGCTGGAACAGAGGCATGAGAACCGCGATGATCGCGATCTTCGCGGCGGCACCGGCTAGCTCCAGCGAGCTGGCCTCGATGGACTTGGTCGAGCTGGTCGACGCGGAGCGGGAGTAGAACGAGCCGGCCAACTCCAGCCCGCGGATACCCCACTGCCGGGTGGTCAGGATCAGCACGATAAACGCAAAGCCGACCACCGCGACGGTCTTGAGCGCGACCGACACATCCTCACGTGAGTTGACCAATAACGGCGCAAAAAGGATCGACAGGACCAGGTAGGGCGCCTGGATCCAAAGCACATTCTTGGTGTGGCCCGGCGAGAAGGACCACACCGCCGTCAGCAGCGCAAAGAGGAATAAGCAGATGAGGACATAGCCGGCCCGCGGAAAGGCGCTCAGCCGAAGCTCCGAGCGGAAGAACTTGACCACCAGCCCCTGGACGACGATGAGCGCAAAGAGGATGTTCAGCAGCCAGGATCGCTGGATGTAGAAGTTATCGCCGGACTGTCCGTATTGTTCGACAACGAACATGAGGGCGATCGCGCCCAGCGCGACCGCCGGGCGGATCATCGTGCCAAAGGCCAGGCCCAGCAGCGTCAGCGCGATGAACGCGTGTGTGATCAAACCAAGGTCCTGATAAGGTCGTGTGAGCGGTGTCGCGGCCAGGCCCGACGGTGTCCTGCGGCCAAAAGCGCCGATCCTGCGTCGGCAGGCAAGCCCCTGACGCGTGTATCCCGGCCCGGAGGACCGATTCCTCGTCTTCTTGACGATGCTAAAGCTATCGGCTATCTCATCATACGATGTGAAGCGATCCCACGGTTCGCATCTCTCCAAACTCTGACCCCGACCCGACGGCGCGACCGATAGAATGCCTCCGTGCCCTCTCAAAACCGCCTACCCACCACCCACGAAGCAGACCACCCGGCCAAGCCCGAGGTCCTGGTCGTCTATCACCACTTCGCGCACTACCGCGGCCCGATCCTCCGCGAACTCATCGCCAGCGAACGCTACCACTACATCTTCGCCGGCGACCGCAGCGACCCCTTGGACGGCAGCGTCAAGACCTTTACCGACATCCCCGAAGACCGCTTCATCTATACGCCCTGGTTCAAAATCAAGGGCCTGATGTTCTGGCAGCGAAACCTGGTGAGGCACATGCTTGGCCGACGCTTCAAGCAGATCATCTTTCTGGGCAACGTCCCCTTCCCCTCCAACTGGTTCATGCTCCTGGCCGGGCGACTGACCGGCAAGCACATCCTCATCTGGACCCACGGCTGGCTCACCGAGCCGCACGGCATCAAGAAGCTGCTCTACAAACTCTTCTACAAAATGGGCGACGGCCTCCTGGTCTACGAACACAACTCCAAGAACATCGGCATCGGCCAGGGCTTCAAGCCCGAATCGATCTACGTCGTCTACAACTCGCTGGACCACCCCGAGCAGGTCAAGGCCCGCAACGCGGTCACGCCCCAGCAGGTCGCCGAGCTGCGAGAACGCATGTTCCCGGACAACGCCGACCCGATCGTCATGCTCACCGGCCGAATGATCGAGCGCCGACGATTCGAGCAGGCCATCGACGCGGCCAAACTCCTCCAAGACCGCGGCCACCGCGTCAACCTGCTCTTTGTCGGCGACGGCCCGGCGGTCGAGGGCTACCGCCAGCACAGCGCCTCGGCAGGCGTCAACGCGTTTTTCTACGGTGCCTGCTACGACGAACCGACGCTGGCGCTGCTGTACGCCTGCGCCGCCTGCACGCTCAACCCCGGGCCGCTGGGCCTGGTCGCGGTGCACACGATGGTCTACGGCCGGCCGATGCTCGCTTCGGACTGCATCCCCGAGCAGTCGCCGGAGTGGGCCATCATCTCACCGGGCCGCAACGGCGACCTGTTTGCCAACAACGACGTGGCCTCGATTGCCGACACCCTTGAGCGTTGGACGCGAACGCGCGAGGTGCCTGCCGACGTTGCTAAGGCGTGCATGGACTCGGTCGAACGGGCCTACAACCCCGCTGCCCAGCGCGTCGTCTTCGAGCACGCCTTGGACGGTAAGCCTGCCGACGACCTGCTGCTGTCCCGCAGGCTGCAACAGATCACACAGAAAAGCGGTGTCAACGAGCATGTATGAGCGGGTGGCACTTCTCACACACGTTCTCTTCAATTAACGGGGCTGCCACAGCACGACCGAGGCCCGATATGCCTTGCCCGGCGTTTGGATGCAGGTTTGAATCTGCCAAATCGCAACGAATCCCCGGCCCGACTGCCCGCCAGAAAATTATGCGATTTAGCAATGTGAGACTTGGGGGTGGGCTGTTGACCTGATAGAATTCGTTACAACAGGCCTTAGCGCCGTATCCGGGTAGCCTCTGGGGGGAACCACAATTATCTGTTGTAACAGATGCAATTCTGAGGGATTCCGATGGAAAATGAAGCGACACTGAAGACCCAAGTGAGGCAGTTCTGGGACGCGATGAGCTGTGGCGAGGTCTACGCCTCGGGGCAGACCGAAAAAGACTACTACGAGTCTCACAGCAAAGCCCGCTACGAGCTGGAGCCTTACATCCTCGATTTTGCGAAGTTCCACGAGGGAAAAGATAAGGATGTGCTTGAAGTCGGCGTGGGAATGGGATCCGATCATATCGAATGGGCGAAATCCAAGCCGCGATCGCTTTCCGGCATTGATCTGACACCGAGGGCGATCGAACACACCAGGAAAAGGCTTTCGATCTATGGCTTCGAATCGGCGATCCGTGAAGGCGATGCGGAGCATCTGCCGTTTGATGACAACTCCTTCGATCTGGTGTATTCATGGGGTGTCCTGCACCATTCACCCAATACACTGGCAGGAATCAATGAGGTCTATCGCGTGCTGCGTCCTGGCGGCACCGCACGCATCATGATTTACCACAAATACTCGCTGATCGGATACATAGTCGCCCCTGAAAAACCCAATCACCCGCACCCCGATTGATATTCGATTGGCTTGGCGTGGTCTTGGATCAGCCTTTCAAGCCACAACCGCACGGCCCGCACCGCGCAGCGGCCACGCCGCCCGAGGCCGGCCAGCAGT
>JBGSTE010000254.1:0-2809 GCA_041736655.1 Phycisphaeraceae bacterium
TCTGGAAGACCGCCGCGCGCTGGCCCACGCGCTGACCGCCCTGCCGCTGCCGGTGGTAGGCGATCGCGGGTTCACGTACGCAGAGGTCACCGCCGGCGGCGTGCCGATGAGTGAAGTCCAGACCGCGACGATGGCCAGCAAGGTCTGCGAGGGCCTGTACCTCTGTGGCGAACTACTCGATGTTGATGGCCGAATCGGCGGCTACAACTTCCAGTGGGCCTGGTGTACGGGGCGATTGGCGGGGCTTGGTGTGATCGACGATTTGTAATTGCTGAATGCGTTGACACCCTATCAACCATCCATAATCAATTATCATGCAAGGATGCTCGCACGCAAAAACATCCCCAACCTGCTGACGATGCTCCGGCTGGTGCTGTCGGGGGTGTTCTTCGTGCTGCTGGCGTTTTATCAGTTCGGCAAAGATGAGCAATGGCTCCTGATCCCCGCGATCGTGCTGTTCATCGCCGCGGCGATCACCGACGCCATGGACGGCCACTACGCCCGCAAGTGGCACGTCGAGTCCAAGTTCGGCCGAATCATGGACCCGTTCTGCGACAAGGTGTTGATCCTTGGGGCACTGATGTTCTTGGCCGGGCCGGGGTTTACTTACTACATGTGGATGTCGCACGGCGACCACGAACTGGGCGTTCACCAACTGTCCGGAGTCTACCCCTGGATGGTCGTCGTGATCCTCGCGCGCGAGCTATTAGTCACCGGTATCCGCGGCGAGATGGAAGGTAGCGGGCAAAAGTTCGGCGCCAATGTTTGGGGCAAGCTCAAGATGATCCTGCAGTCGATCGTTGTTCCGGTTGTCCTACTGATCGTTTACCTGATGGACGCGGAGGCTTTTGACAGTAAGCCGCTTGTCTGGACCCGCGACATCCTCGTCTACGCCACTGTCGTCGTCACCGTCCTCAGCGGCATCCCCTACGTCACCGGTGCGTACCGGGTCACCAAGGCTGAGCGTACATCAGCGCAATAGCCTGCGATCCACGTCCGGATAACGACGTCACCAACCGAGCTCGCTCCGTCATTCCCGATGGATTGTCCGTGGCTTGTTTAATACCCGGCAAGCCCTTGGTCGATCTTTCGGTAGACACCTGCTGCCGACGTTGGTTCGGCCGACAACCCCGGAGCCCGCGATGAATAACGACCTGATTGGACAGATTCTCATTGAACAAGGGGTCATGACCACCGCGCAGGTTCAGGAGGCGCTCCAGGCCCAGTACGGCACGGATAAGCCCCTGGGCCAGATCGCTCAGGACCTCTTTGGCATCAGCGCGATGAGCGTCGCGATGGCGCTGGCCGAGCAGATCGGCCTGCGCTCGCCGCACACCTCGCTGGCCAGTGAACACTTTGACCCGCAATGCCTGTCGCTCATCACCGCCCGCGATGCGTGGGACCGGCTGATCCTGCCCATCCGCTGGGAGGACGGCGAGTTGCTCTGTGCCACCACCGTCGAGACCCTGCCGGTAGCGATCGAGCTGTTGCAGGCCAAGCTCGACTGCCCCTTCCACTTCGTCATCGCCGAGATGCGCCCGCTCGAAGAGTTCATCGCATCGCTGTACGCGTATGAAGGTGTTGAAGTCGTCGATTGAGCAAAGCCCACAATTCAAACGCCATGGCGAAGCCCACACCGTGACGGTGTGGGCTTCTGTGTTTGAATATCAAGCGAGTTTCTTCGTCGCGACCGTGCCGTCCTTGGTGGTCTTGACTTCGTAGCCCGCGGCAGCCAGTTCGGCGCGGAGGGCGTCGGCTTTTGCAAAGTCCTTGTCCTTACGGGCCTGATCAAGCTCACGGACTTTATCCTGCATCGGGTCTGCCTCGGCAGAGTCACTTGACGCAAGAACACCAAAGACCTGATCAAAGGCCGCGAGTAAGGCGTGGCTGATGGCGACATCATTCGATGGTTCGCCGATGTAGCTGAACACGACGCCCAGCGCACCGGCAGAGTTCAAATCATCCACTAATTCCGCGGCAAAACGCGACACGATCGGAACTTCAAGATCGTTCGAACTGATCGGACGCGCCTTATAACCCACCGATTCAGCGAAGCCGCGAATCTTCTGTACCGCGCTGGCCGAGTCTTCGACACCCTTGCGGGTGAAGTTCATCTGCGAGCGGTAGTGGGCCTTGATCAACTCGAATCGAAGCACCGCGGGGTCGACCGGTCGGCCGGTGAAGTCGCCACCCAGCACCTGACGCACCGTATAAAAATTGCCCTTGCTCTTACTCATCTTCTGGCCTTCGACCATGAGGTGTCGGCCGTGCATCCAGAACCGGGCGAACGTGTCGTTTCCCGTCGCGCCGCAGCTCTGGGCGATCTCGCATTCGTGGTGGGGGAAGATGTTGTCCTCGCCGCCGGTGTGGATGTCGATGATGTCCGTGCCGAGCACCGCCCGCGCCATCGCCGAGCACTCGATGTGCCAGCCGGGATAGCCCACGCCCCACGGGCTGTCCCACTTCATCAAATGCTTGTTGTCGGGTTTCCACAACAAAAAGTCGGCGGGGTGTCGCTTCATCGACTGGTGCGTATCGGACACGCGCCCGCCTGCACCGCCGCGCAGTTCATCGAGCGTGTTACCCGAGAGCTTGCCATAGTTACGGAAGGTTTCGACGGCGTAGTACACCGCGCCGTCTTGTCCGACATACGCGTGGCCGTTGGCGATGAGCTTGGCGATCATCGCCTGCATGTGCTGGACGTGCTGGGTCGCGCGGGGCAGGTGGTCGGGTTCGCTGGCGACCTTGATGCCCAGCTTTTTTGCGTCTTCGATGAAGGCCTGGCCATAAAACCTTGCGATGGCGTAAG